>PWTC01000123.1 GCA_003563005.1 Candidatus Acetothermia bacterium | reverse complement strand
TTGGTGCGCGAAGCAAGCTACTGGGCGGCCGAGCAGCGCGCGGAGGCCGTGGAGGCAGCCCATGTGCGCCTGGCGATCGACAAGCGCGAAGAGCGGCACGGCCGCATCGCTGAACGCATCCGGGAGATGATCGCGCGCGGCAAGCTCGTGGTGGATCTAGAAGGACGCCAAGTAGGCCAGGTCAACGGCCTCGCCGTGGCCGACCTGGGCGACCACGCGTTCGGCCGCCCGGCCCGCATCACGGCCAGCGTATATGCGGGCAAGGACGGCGTCGTGGACATCGAGCGTGAGGCCAAGCTGGGAGGGAAGATACACACCAAAGGCGTGCTGATCCTCAAGGGATATCTCGGCGCCCGGTTTGCCCGCCAGCGTCCCGTCTCCCTATCCGCCAGCCTGGCGTTCGAGCAGTCCTACTCCATGATCGACGGGGACTCGGCCTCGTCGGCCGAGATCTACGCCGTGCTGTCCGCGTTGGCCGACGTGCCGCTCGCCCAGGGGATCGCCGTGACCGGCTCTGTGGACCAACAAGGCCGTCTGCAGCCTATCGGTGCGGTCAACGAGAAGATCTACGGGCACTTCCTCGTCTGCCGCGCGCAAGGGCTCACAGGTGAGCAGGGCGTGATCGTCCCCGCGACGAACGTGGATGGGCTCATGTTGCCCGAGGAGGTCGTGGAGGCCGTCGAGGACGGGGAGTTCACTGTCTGGGCCTGCAGTACCGTCGAAGAGGGTATCGAGGTGCTCACAGGGATGCCCGCTGGCACCGTGGACGCCGAAGGGCGCTACCCAGAAGGGTCGGTGTTCGCCCTCGCCCAGGCCCGGCTCGCCGAACTCACCGAGGCCGCGCGGGCCACCGCTGAGGACAAAGACGTCGAAGACAGCTAGGGTGAAGCGCCTCCTCGGACTTCCCGCAGGCGCTCGAGGAACAGGCGCGCCTCCTGGGGGTCGAAGTCGTCCCTGTCCAGCGTGATGGCCCGTCTACCCGGGGACGTGCGCACGACCACGCGCTCGCCCTCCAGAAGGAAATCCACATCGTCCACGTCGTGCTCGAGCCCGATGCCACCAGCGGCCATGGCTCTGTCGATCCACCCAGGGATACGCGAGCCGAGCCTGCGAAGCAGAAATCCTGTGAAGCCGCCTTCTTGAGCTTGTCGCTCCAGTTCTTCGGTTACCTGTGCGAGCTTGGCCTGGGTGGCCTTGGAGAGTTCCACCACCAGCTTGCTGCTGGTCAAGATCAGCACCAACCCGTCATCCCGCGCAGTCATCCGGGCCAGTTCTTCACGCCACGCTGCCTCGAACGCCTGCTGCGGGGGGAGCCCCTTCAACATCAGCTCGCCGAGATCCAGATAGCGGATGCCTTCGACCTCGTGAGACCCCTCCCGGGTCTTGGGGCACACCACGATCTGGCCCGCCCGAGCGTGGTCGGCAAGCCGCTTGGCCAGGTTCACCGTGTGTCCGAAGACGTCACCCTCATGCGCGATCGCCGCCCCGCAGCCTATGCCGATCCCCGCGGCGATCGCTTCGCCGGGATGCTGATCGTTGCGTTGGCCCAGCGTCCGCGTCACCTCGACCGCAGCACGCACAGACGCCTCTGGCACGCTGAAGGCAGCCATGACCCCGTCGCCATAGGTCTTCACGATCCGGCCCTCGACGCCTTCGACAGCGTCCCGCACGAGCCCCGCGAACGTCTGCGCCAGATCGTAGGCCTGGGCATCCCCGGCCGAGGCCGTATAGGAGGTGAAGTCCCGGATATCGGCGAACAGGACAGCCGTTTCCTGCTGGACCGGCACGCCCGTCCCCCCTTCGGCGGGGCTACTCGGAGAGCTTGGCGCTCGTCTGCCGCAGCCTCCGCGCGAGCTCTGCGATGATCCCCAAGGCGATTTCGGGGTAGGTCTTGATCAGAGACTTGATGTCCCAGCTCGCCAGCGCCAGACAGCGCGTGTCCGCCACCGCCACCACATCGGCTGAGCGAGGCTGGGCATCCAACACGGACATCTCGCCGAAGAACTGCCCCGCCCCGAGCTTCGCCAGCGTGCTGCCCCCCTTGCGCACTTCCACCTGGCCCTCGAGGATCAGGAAGAATCCGACGTTGCTCTGGTCTCCCTCGTGAACGATCGGTTGGCCCGCGGAGAACGAGAGCTCCTTCGCCGAGCGCCGGATCGCCTCGAGATGCTTCTCCGATTGCCCAGCGAACAGCGGCACCTTCTTCAACAATGCGACGGTATCCTTGGCCATCCCGCCTCCCTCGAAATCAGTTTCCCAAGCATATGCGCCACAAACCAAGCCGTCAACGAGCGTGAAGATCGCTACGGCTGGAACAACTCCTCCGGTTGAAGCACAACCTCGCCCACCTCCGAGAACTGCAGGGCCGCTTCCTCAAGCTGCGCACGGAGCACGGTCACGCGGCACGTCCCCCCGGACGTGGCGTGCTGGGGATCGTCCAGACGCACGGTCAGGACCCCGCTCTCGAGTTCGAAGTCCAGGAGTTCAAGGCCTGGAAGTGGGTACTCGGTCGAGTAGCCCGCGTCGATCTCCCAAAGGCCGAGTTCCCCCCCAAGCACGAACCTGAGCGCCGCTTCGATCGGATCCTTGTCCCCATCCACCCATCGGGGGAGGGCGAGCACCGCCTCGGGGCTGCACGCGATCTCACCGTGAAGCGCCACATCGATGTCCGCGTTGTAAGCGAACGTCTGCACCACCCACAGGTCTGCGGGAGGCCAGTGCGCGGGGAGCTCCGGCAAACGCAGCAACCGGTCCCCGGCCGCCCTATACTCGAACTGCCGGTCACCCCATTGCAAGCGAATCACGTAACCCGGCGTGATCACCTGTGCGTACAGCATTCCCGGTTCCCGAACCCCCAGACTCGCATCGGGGAACTCGCGCGCGATCACCTCGAGGATCTCGATCTCCTCCCGTGCGATCTCCAACGAGCCCGCGAGCGCCGCGCGCGCCCAGGCCGCCAGCCGGCGTGCCTCCGGGTCACCGGTCCAGGCGGGCTCATCAGGAAGCGGGCGGACGTGCTCTGACTCAGGATCAAGGTAACGCGCTTCGGCCTCCAGCAGCACCACGTCATCCTCTTCGAGGATCCGGAACGTCACGTGCTCCGTCCCCTCGCATGAAGCGCCCCAGGAGAGCGCATACAACCCGAGGGGAAGAGCACCGCGCCAGGTCACGTAGGTGGCCGCTTCCTGTGAAGCCAGAGGCAGCAGTGTTGGCAGTTGCACCTGCATGAGCCCCACATCCCCATCAGCCTGCTCCAACGCCCAGCGTACCTCTGCAGTTCGTCCCTGAAGAGGGGTCCGACCGATCGGGATCACGGATGTGATGACCTCGACCTCCCCAGAGGGGTTCATTGACAGCTGGACCTCCATCCTCACGCCTTCGAGGGCGTCCCCACCACCCGCCGGCCACAACACCGCTCCCACCAGCAGCAAAGCGAGCATCCATCGTCTCACGCGTGCCTCCTCTCGAGCGCATCGGTCCATTGGCCCCCTCGCGGTGTCGCTCACCGGACGACAGCACAAGGCCTCCCGGGCACCTGCACCAAGGATACCACTTGAACCCGCCTGTCAGCACTCGGGGGCCCCTGGCGCCTGAGCGCTGTGGGGCCCCCGGTTCGGAGAACCATCCATTCAGGTTGCCGTGGCCATCCGTGTTCTCAGGGGCCGAAGGGCGCGTGGATGAACAACGAGGCGAACAAGAGCGACACCACGCTCATCAGCTTGATCAGGATATCCAGGCTCGGTCCGACGGTGTCCTTGAGCGGGTCCCCCACCGTGTCCGCGGTCACCCCCGCGGCGTGTGCCGGCGAACCCTTGCCGCCGAAGTTCCCTTCCTCGACGTACTTCTTGGCGTTGTCCATGGCGCCGCCAGCGTTGGCACAGTAGACGGCCAGCACAACAGCCGATAGGAGAGCCCCCACCAAGAAGCCGGCCAGCGTGTCGAGCCCGAACAAGAGCCCCACCACCAGCGGCATCCCCAGCGCCAGAAGTGAAGGAGCGACCATCTTCCGCACAGCCCCTGTGGCGGTAATGGTGATGCACTTCTTGTAGTCAGGCGTCGCCTTGCCTTCGATGATCCCGGGGATTTCGCGGAACTGTCGGCGGATCTCCTGGACCATGAGATCAGCCGTGCGCGACACGGATCGGATGAGCAGAGCCGAGAACACGTAAGGAACCATAGCCCCGACGATCATGCCCGCCACGACCATACCCCCAACACGGGGGTCGATGATCGGGATGTTGGGCACGTGCACCATGTCCGCACTTCCTGCTGCCGACCAGAGATAGGCAGCGATGAGCCCGAGCGCGGCGAAGGCCGCCGAACCGATGGCGAAGCCCTTCCCGATGGCGGCGGTGGTGTTGCCGATCGCATCCAGTTCATCGGTCCGCTCGCGAACTTGAGGCTCCAACCCGGACATGGTAGCGATACCTGATGCGTTGTCGGCGATCGGACCGTACGAATCCACCGAAACGGTCATCCCCACAAAGGACAGCATGCCCAGCGCGGCGAAGGCCGTGCCGAGTAGCCCACCCATCTGGTAGGAGAGCACCGTGGCCGCCGCGATGATGAGGCACGGCCAGAGAGTCGAGAGCATACCCACCGCCATGCCCTCGGTCACCCCCACTGCAGGTCCCGACTGGTAGGCGTGCGCCAACTGTTGCGTGGGCTTGTACTGCGATGAGGTGAAGTACTCCGACACGTATCCAATTCCGATTCCGCCCGCGATCCCGAGTACCATGCAGAAGAAGGGGACGAAGTTCGAAGGAGAGAGCCACGTGATGAGTGCGGCGAAGCCCGCTGTCAGAAGCGCCGCGAGCCGCGTGCCGTTCATGAGCACAGCCTGCATGTTCTCACGTCGACGGGAGAAGCGGATGAACGCGACCGCTGCCAGGCTGGCCGCGATGCCTCCCGAGACGTACAGGAGCGGCAGGAGGATCGTCCACCAGTAGTTCTCCGCCAGCGCGAAGCTTGGACCATACCGGGCCAGAAGATCCAGGATCCCCGAGTCCCCGGCCTGCATGCCGACGTACAGGTAGAGCCCGATGATCATGATCGAGATGATCGAAGCGATGAACGACTCAAGCAGATCGGCACCCAGACCACCCACGTCGCCCACGTTGTCGCCCACGTTGTCTGCGATGGTCGCCGGGTTGCGCGGGTCATCCTCGGGGATGTTGAGCTCCACCTTCCCCACCATGTCTGCGGCCATGTCGGCGGCCTTGGTGTAAATCCCGCCCCCTACACGGTCGAACAGCGCCACGAGCGATGCCCCCGCCGAGTACGCGGACACGATGATCGCACCCTTGATGAAGTTGACGTCGGCCCCGGGAATGCCAAGGATGTTCTTCGTCTCGATCTGAACCACATTGGGGTTGAACTCCCGGATGAACAGCCAGATCACCAGCACAAGACCGCCCAGAGCCAGCCCGGCGACCCCCAACCCCATGGCCGATCCGCCCGAGAAGGCGACGTTCAGCGCCTCCTTGATCGAAGAGCGTGCTGCGTGTGTGGTACGCCCGTTGGCCAGCGTGGCCGCGTTCATACCGATGAACCCCGCAGTCATGGACAGGATCGAGCCAATCCAGAAAGCGACGGCCACCTCCCAGTAGAAGAGGGCCCAGAGGATCGCCCCGACGATGGCCATACAGATGGCCATGATGCGGGCTTCCTCAAGCATAAACGCCCATGCGCCGTCCCGGATGTAGGCTTGGATCTCCTTCATCTTGTCCGTGCCTCGGGACCTGCGCATAACCGACCACGTGGCATATCCCGCCCAGCAGACGGCGGCCACCCCCACCAGCCCAGCGATGATCACAAAGACAAACCAGTGCATCCCTACCCCTCCTTCGGAACCCTCACGCCGGATGGCAAATTCGCGCGTACTTTACACGCACCGCCCACGCCGCTCAAGTGCGACGACGTTCCTGGAACGACTTTCATCGCGCGCAGCACGCCGACAGGGCCTCCTGGGATCCGGGTTGTGGAGGACCGAACGTGGACAGGTGTCCCTACAGCGCACGACAAACCGCCGCTTGGCGAGGCCCAACAGGCCATGTAGGCGTGCGTGATGTGCGCTACCGTGAAACGTCCGAACGCCGGAAAAAAGGAGGGGTTGCGGTGATGAAACGAGTGCTAGGCTGGCTGGTGGTGGGGGTGATCCTGGTGGGAGGTGTCTCCTTGGCTGACGGGGTACGGCTACCTCCGGCCGGGGAAGAGATCGCCGCCATGGAACAGGCGTTCAGCTGTCTGACTGACTTCTTCGCCGGTTTCATCGGCGAGTTCAAGGACGCAGTGGCCGCGCTGGACGCCGCCGACCAGGAGATCATGGCGAGGTACCGCGCGCTTGCGGTGCAGCTCAAGGACGCTGAGGCGAAGATTCTTCAGCTGTCCGATATCTGCGAACGCGTGCCCGGCATCGCCAGGCGCGTGGACGGCCTCGAAGACCGGCTTCAGGAAGCGTGGACACGCATCGCGGAGCTTCGTAAAGATGTCGAAGCTCAGCTCAGCGCGCTCAGTGCGCGTATCGGGGGGGCCGAGGACGACATCGGACGGCTCGCGGCCAGGACTGACCGGCTCATCGGCCAACTCGGTGACAGGCTGGCCAAGCTGGAAGCCGATCTAGAGCTTTTCCGGAGGGAGTTCAGCGCAGAGCTGGCGGAGATCCGTGACCAGCAGTCCAAGCTGGGGTCTCAGCTGGGCGACCACGAGACGCGCATCAAGAAGCTCGAGGAGCTGGATCTGGGATCGCTGCACCGTCGCGTGCTGGCGCTCGAGCAGGCCACGCAAGCCCTTCAGATCAAGATCGAGAACAACCGTCACAAGGTCGAGAGCGTGGAACTGGCGATAGCCGGATTCACAGCGGACCTAGCGGCGCAGGGTAAGCGGATCACCGACCTTGAGCGCCGTGTGGACGGTCACGACGGCCGCATCGCATCGCTGGAGACCCTCACCGAGGATCTCGACCTGCATGCGATGCGCGACGCGCTCGCCATGGCACAGACCTTGGCCGTCATCGGCATGCTGCTCGGCGCCGGTGCCTTGGTCTTGTTCCTCGTCGCGGGCGGTTCGTGAACAAGGGCGGCACAAAGGGCGCGGGTCGCCGCGCCCTTTGTTTTGCCGCATCCCGTAGCAAACGTTATATTCGTAATCTGTGCAGGGGGGCCGAATGGATCAGATCGGGCGCATGCTCCGGCGGTACCGCCTGGAGCGCGGGTTGAGCAAACGTGCATTGGCAGGTCACCTCGGTGTGTCCAGCCCGACGGTGATGCGCTGGGAGTCCGGCGAAAGCACGCCGAACGACTACAACCTACATAAGCTGCAGTCGCTCCTTCAGTCGCGCTGCGCCGAGACGTCCAGGGGGCGCACGGTCATAGCGCTGGAGCTGTTCGACCTGCGCTCATGAGTGCCACCATCGAACGGCTGAGCATCGCGGGCTTCAAGTCCTTCCGGCGCCGCGTCACCATCGCCTTCCATACCGGATTCACAGCGATCGTCGGTGAGAACGGCACTGGGAAGAGCAACATCTTCGACGCGCTGACCTTCGTCATGGGTCGACGCTCTCGCGCCCTGAGGGCCGAGCGGGTCGAACAGCTGCTTCACGCGCCACCTACCGGCGACCCAGTCGAGGAAGCGGAGGTGGCACTCACAATCGCCGGCGGTGGAACTGCTTGGGGAGATCTTCTGCCCATGCCGGCCGACGAAGTCCTACTCTCGCGCCGGATCGCCTCCGGCGCTTCGACCTACCGGCTCCAGGGCCGCACCTGCCCTGCCCGCACCGTAGAGGCACTGCTGGGGGAGATCCACGTGGACCCCAATGGATTCCACATCGTCGAACAGGGCATGGTGGTGGACGTGCTCGAACGTTCGCCGAAGCGCCGCCGGGAGATCCTCGACGAGGTCGCAGGGGTGGCGGCCTACGAGGAACGCAAGACCAAGGCGATCGGCGAACTCGGGCAAGTGAAGGAACGGCTCAACACGAGTCGAATCCTCCTGGCAGAGCGCCGGCAGCGGCTTGCAGAGCTGCACCGCCAACGTGAGGCGGCGCTCGAATACCGGACGATCACGGACGAGAAGGAACGTCTCGCGGCCACGCTACAGCGACGCCGCTGGGAGGCACTGGTGCGCGCCCGCGACAAGGCGGAGGCCGAGGCGGCGCGAGTCCGTGACGAGGTGGATGCCCTGGCAGCTCAAGTGGACCGGCTCGACCGGGAGGTGGAGGAACTCGAACGCGTCGGTTCCACACACGAGACGGCCCAGGACAGCAACACCCTGGACCTCGTGCGCACCGTGGAGCGCCTGCGCGGAGAGCTCAGTGCCAAGGAGGCCGAAGCCCAGGCCCGCACACGGGAACTCAACGCATCGCAGGAGACGCTCGGCGAACTCGGGCGGTGGGTGGAGCGGCCTTCGCGCCGACCCGAACCGGTGGCTGCCCTCCTGGAGCTGACGTGGCCGGGAATCATAGGCACGATTGGCGAACTCATCCGGCCGCGGCGTGACACAGGGTTGGCCCTGGAGACGGCGCTGGGCGGACACCGACATGATCTCGTCGTCGCCACGCGAGATCTGGCCCTGCGATGCGTCGACTACCTCAAGAAAGAGCAGCTGGGAAGGGCCCGCTTCCTGCCGCTGGACAAGCTGTCGCCCCCCCCCGTGTCCGCCAGAGCGAGGGCGGCACTGAAGACCAAGGGGGTGCTCGGACTGGCCGTGGAGCTTGTCGACTGCCCAGCTGAGGCTCGACCCGCTTTGGCCTACGCGCTCGGCGACACGCTGATCGCCGAGTCGCTGGACGCGGTACGCCAACTCCAAGGCGTCCGCGTCGCGACCACCGATGGCGATCTGATGGAACGCGGCGGCGCCATCGTGGGAGGTTCGACCCAAGGGAGGAGGCAGGGGCCCGATCTGGGAAAGCACAAGGCCAAGATCGCCCGCCTGGAGAAGGAGCTCGCTGAGTTGCAGCGGTCCATCCAAGCTCTCTCGGCGCAGTTGGTGGCGGCCGAGGCGCAGCTTCATGAAAGCACGAAGGCGGCCGCCGAGGCACGCGCGACACGGAACGCCGAAGAGTCGAAGCTCCGCTCGCTTCGCGAGCAGCGAAAGGAAGTCTACACCGCTCTCGAATCCAAGCGGGCCACCGTCGGCCGCCGCGAACGAGAGCTTGCGGAACTCGGGGGAGAACTGTCCGCGTTGGGCGAGATCCCGGAGCCCGAGGGCGGCATGGAGGAAGGCAGTGTCGAGGTCCTACAGGCCCGGCTCCGACAGGCAGAGCGACGCTTGGGCGAACTGGGCGCGGTCAACATGAGGGCCATCGAGGAGTACGATGTCTTCCTCGCCGAGTTTCAGCTCTTCAAAGAACGCGTGCAGACCTTGGAGCGGGAGAAGCAGGAGATCGAGCGGTTTGTGGGGGAGGTCGAGGCCAAGAAGCGGGAACGCTTCTTCTCGGTGATGGAGGCGGTTTCCTCAGAGCTGGACAAGCTGTTCCGGCGCCTCTTCAACGGTGGCGAGGCGTCATTGGCCCTGGCGGACCCCGCGAACATCGACTCGGGACTGCTGATCCGAGCGCGCCCGCCAGCGAAGGAACCTCGCTTGCTCGATGCGCTCTCGGGCGGGGAGAAGACCCTCGTGGCCATCGCCTTCGTCCTCGCCCTGGCCGCCGGCAGGCCAGCCCCGTTCTACCTTCTCGACGAAGTGGACGCCGCCCTCGACAAGGCGAACTCCGAGCGACTGGCCAATCTGCTCAAGGAATATGCACGTGAGGCACAGGTGATCGTGATCTCTCACAACGAAGAACTGATCAGGCACGCGGACCGTGTCTACGGCGTGGTGATGCGTGAGGGAGCCTCCGAAGTCGTGGCGATGGAGCTGGTGGCGCATGCACGGTCTTGAACTGCTGGAGCCGCAGGCACTGATCCGCGCGAACTGGGACGCGCTGTTCCGCGAGTTGGCGCGTGACATGGACCCATGGGCAGTGAACATCGTGGAGCTGGTGGCCCGATTTCGCGCGCACCTGGACGAACTCGCCGTCTCGGGCCTTGACGTCCCCGGACGCATGGTGCTCGCGGGAGCGGTCCTCCTCAGGTTCAAGTCGGAGTGGGTCCGAGATGGAGCCGCACGGGCGCCGACACTTGACGAAGTCGTCGAGCAGGTGGCCGAAGAGGTTCCGATCGACGAGGACGTCTATATCGCCCCCGAGCTTCGCCTGCCTCTGATCCGACACGGAAGACGTAGGCCCACGCTCGGTGATCTCGAGCGATCCTGGCTCGCCGCGCTGGCCCGGGGCCGGCGCAACGGCCGCAAGGAGCGGGAACGTCTGCTCGAACCGGACGATCTAGGGTTCGACCTGGACCGAGAGCCGTTTACCCACCGCGCCGGGCGCCTGCTCCGCAAGCTCCTGTCCATGGTCAACGGTGAGCGCGTGATCCCGTTCCGCCAGCTGCTCAATCGGCCCGATCCCCGCCAGCAAGTGGCCTGTTTCCTCGAGCTTTTGCACCTCGACGCGCAGGGCACCGTGCGTCTGTACCAAGAGGAGTTCTTGGGAGAGGTGCTGATCGAGGTGAACGATGAACGCAAGCGCCTGGATTGAGGCCGCGCTGTTCGTCTCCGATGGGCCAATCTCGCTGCACCGGCTGGCGCAGGCCCTCGGGATGAGCGAGACCGAGGTGGGCACGGCGCTCAACCAGTTGGCCGAGGCGCTGGAGTCCCCCGAGCGCGGCCTAGAACTCGCGCAAGAATCGGGGGGGTATGTGCTGCGGGTGAAGCCCGACATCGCCGACCTCGTCCGCCCGCTCGCCCCCCACCAAGACATCCCCGAGCCGGTGCTGCGCACGCTCGCGGTGGTCGCCTTTCAGGGACCGATCCTCCAGTCAGAGGTCATCCGACTCCGCGGGCAACGCGCCTACGGCCATGTCAGAGAACTCATCGAACGCGGATTCCTAGACGCGGCAGACGAAGGACCCACCAAGCGACTCTCGGTGACCGACACCTTTCTTCGTTACTTCCGGGTCAACAGCCCAGACGAGCTTCGTGCGCCCGATACCACGTCAACCGGGCCTTAGCACACTCCCCTCCCCCACCAAGGCATCCCGCAACGAGACCCCGGAGATCTCCACTCCGCTGTCGATGACGCATCCTTCGATCGAGCAGTCCTCGATGAGGCATCGGCCCAACACCACCGAGGCCTCCACGCGAGCACGGTGCACCTGAGCCTGCGGATGGATCCAGGACGAGGCGCCGGAGATCCGTTGGTTCGCCTTGATGTACGCCTCCCGCCCCCCGATGTCGTGCCACCCCCCGCGGAACACGAAGCCCTCCACGTGCACACGGTTCACAAGCCAGCTCAGGAAGTAGCCCGGCGCGTCCTGCCCCGCAGGGCTGGTGGAGAGGAACGACTCGAGCAGCGGGAGCACCCGCTTGGGGAACACGTAGCAGGCGGTGGCCGCCAAAGCCGAGGTCGGACGGTCGGGCTTCTCCTCGAAGCCCACGATACGATCACCCTCCAGGACCGCCACCCCGTACCTGCGACGTGCGACGGAGGGATCGCCAAGATCGTACAGCGCCACACGGGGACGGTCCTGCTGCAACCCTACGAACGTCTCGAAGTCGAGGTCGATGAGGTTGTCTCCACCGACGACGAGGATGTCATCTGAGATGCCGCGGTCAACGATGAGCCTATGCAGCGCGCCTACCGCGCCGAGCTTCTCCTCCTCGGAACGCGTGTCCTCGACCGCAAGCTCGATCTCCCGCGGCGCTCCTCTCGCCCAGTCCTCGAACTGTTCGGCGAAGCGTCTGTTCACGGACACGATCGGCCTCGTCCCTTCAGGAAGGCGGGCCAGAAGATGGTCGACGATGGGCGTGCCTGCGATGGGCAGCAGAGGTTTGGGCCGTTGCAGGGTAATGGGCCACAGGCGCTTGGCGTACCCTCCGGCCAGGATGATCGTCTCCATGATAAGGATACTCTACTTCTCCCCTGTCCACGTGCAACCTCGGCAGCGCAAGCTGCCCTTTCGCGTCGCGCCTCCACCATGCACCTGCACATCCTGGGAGGGAGCGGGAGAGTGCGCTACACTACATGGACGATACCTCGAGGGGGCACGGACGGCCCGCGCCCGCTGAACACACCAGCCCGAGGGGAAGACGAGAGGGGGAACGCATGGCGGCCCAACTCAGAGTGGAGAGGCGCATCGCTGTCGAGGGTCCAGAAGAAGCGGCACAGCTCTGGAGAATCTACCGCACAGCTTTCGCCCCGCTCGCCACGGCAACCCCTATGCGCCACGGCAGCTACACAGAAGCTCAGTTCGAGAGCGTACTCTCGGATCAAGAGTTTATGAAGTTTCTAGTGTATGCCGATGATGTGCTAGCTGGATTGTGCCTGATCACGGCCAACCTCGACAAGGTCCCGTGGGTCAACCCACAGTATTTCACCCATCGCTATCCTGAGCTCTTGGAGCAGGGCAAGCTGTACTACCTGCCGGCGGTGGTCGTCGACCCGGCCTTCCAAGACACGCGCCGCGTCGGCGCTGCGCTGCTGGCCGACTCCGTCCGCGCGCTCGACCCGAACGGCCTCCTCGTCGTCGACTACTCGGACAAGCTCAGATCGGCGATCCCGGCCTTCGTGAAGCGCGCGCTGGGTGTCGATGTGGTGGAGGAGGTCCTAGACCGGCAGGTCTTCGCCTCATATGCCTACAAGCGCGGGCCGGGTACACCCTAAACGTATCCAAGCCGTTCACGTAAGAACGCGGTGATCTCCCGGCCTGCCACTCGGGTCTGTTCGGTGCTGTCACGCTCGCGAACCGTGACCGATCCGTCGTTCAGAGTCTGCTGGTCCACCGTGATACAGAACGGTGTGCCGCTCTCGTCCTGGCGCCGGTAGCGTCGGCCGATGGAACCTTTCTCGTCGTAGTACACGTTCCACCAACGCTTCAGCTCCCGGTAGATGTCCACCGCCCGCTGGGGCATCCCGTCCTTGCGCACAAGGGGAAACACCGCTGCCTTCACCGGAGCGAGGCGCGGATGCAGCTTGAGGACGACACGAGGTTGGGGACTGCCTTTCTCGTCCGGGATCTCGTCCTCGCAGTACGCCTCGCAGAGGAACGCCAGCGCCGCCCGGTCCGCCCCCGCCGACGGCTCGATCACGTGGGGGGTCAGCCGCTCTCCCGTCTCCTCATCGAAGTAGGAGAGATCCTTGCCCGAGCCGGCATGGCGGGGTCGCCCCTCGCCGTCCCGTTCCACCTCGAAACCATCACCGGCACGGACGAGCTTCCCCTCCATATGGCTGCGCAGGTCGAAGTCCCCCCGATGGGCGATCCCTTCGAGCTCACCGAACTCCCCCGCCTCGAGGAACGGGAACGCGTACTCGATGTCAGCCGTGCCACAGCTGTAGTGGCTGAGCTCCTCAGCGCCGTGATCCCGGAGCCTCAGGCGTTCGCTGCCCAGTCCCAGGGCCGTGTACCAGGCATGGCGCCGGTCACGCCAGTAGGCATACCACGCGGGGGACTCGGCAGATCGGCAGAAGAACTCGATCTCCATCTGCTCGAACTCGCGCGAGCGAAAGGTGAAGTGGCGTGGGGTGATCTCGTTGCGAAAGCTCTTCCCGATCTGGGCAATGCCGAAGGGCAGCTTCACGCGTGCCGTGGACAGCACGTTCTTGAAGTTGGTGAAGATCCCTTGGGCTGTCTCGGGACGCAGGTACGCCTCGCTCACGGGGTCCACCAGGGCGCCCACGTAGGTCTTGAACATGAGGTTGAACTCACGGGGCTCCGTCAGGTCGCAGGCCTCGTGCTCACCGGGGCGCTTGCTCGGCTTGAGGGGGCAACGCGCATTGCTGATGTGATCAGCGCGGAACCGCGCCTTGCACCCCTCCGCCCGGCAGTCCACGAGCAGATCCGAGAACATGTCATAATGGCCGCTCACCTTCCAGACCTGTGGATGCATGACGATGCTGGTGTCCAGCCCGACCATCGCATAGGGCACGGGCGCGCCGTCCGGCACACTCGTGTCGTCGTGGCCGGTGACCATATCACGCCACCACGCCTCCTTCAGGTTTCTCTTCAGCTCCACACCCAAGGGCCCGTAGTCCCAGAACCCTCCAATGCCACCGTAGATCTCGCTGGACTGAAAGATGAAACCCCGGCGCTTACAGAGTGCGACGATCTTGTCCATTCGGCTCGTCTGTTTCCCCATATGCCTTCCCCCTCAAGCTGCCTGCGGATGATGGCCCTGCCATCGACCGGATAGCCTACCCCAGGCTACATCCCGACGCCACCGTCACCGCTGGTCTGTCCGCAGGAGACGTGGTAAGCTCGTCTTGAACCGTGTCCCACTCAACGGATGATCGATGGATGGCCAACTGATCGCGACGCTCGCCATTCTGGCCGCCGCTCTGGCGGCGTTTGCCAGCGACCGGCTCCGACCCGACGTGGTGGCGCTCGCGGTCATGGTGCTGCTTGGGGCCACCGGCGTCCTCACACCCCAGGAGACGTTCTCGGGCTTCAGCCGACCAGCGGTGATCACCATCCTGGCGATCTTCATCCTCGCCGAGGGCCTCACCTGCGCCGGGGTCACTGAGAGGGTGGGCCGCTTGCTCCTTCGGCTGACGGGAAGCAGTGAGGGCAGGCTGGTCGTGGTCGTCATGCTCGCGGGCGCCTTCCTGTCACTGTTCATGAACAACATCGCCGCCGCTGCTGTGCTCCTTCCGGGCGTGTCCGGGGCGGCCCGCAAGGCAGGCGTCTCCCCATCTCGCGTCCTCATGCCGCTCGCGTTCGCGACCATGCTGGGAGGCATGGCCACACTGCTGCCCACGATGAACATCGTGGTCGGCAGTGTCCTTGTGGATTACGGTCACGAGGCCTACGGACTGCTCGACTTCGCGCTGCTGGGACTGCCCATAGTCGCAGTCGGGGTGGTGTACATGGCCTCCTGGGGTCGCAGGCTTCTTCCTGACCGCGCCCCGGTCTCGCTCGGCCGGCACGGGGATCTACTCGACCTCTACCGGCTCGGAGAGAGCCTGTTCCGGGTACGCGTCCCTCGTGGCTCGTACCTGGTAGGACGTCCATTGGCGGAGAGCACCTTCCGCGAACGCTACGGCATCAATGTCGTAGCCATCGAACGGCGTGGTGAGCCAAGGATGTCACCGCTACCCAGCACGACGATTGAGGAAGGCGATGTCTTGCTACTCGAAGGGAGCCTCGAACGATTCCGGAGCAAGGACGTGGAGCCCCTTCTGGAAATCCTCCCCGAACGCACGTGGCAAGAGCAGGACCTGGAGGCAGGAGGCGTGGTCGTCGTAGAGGCCATGCTCGCACCCCGCTCCAGCCTCATCGGGCGAACGTTGCGGGAGGCGCACTTCCGCGACAAGTACGGGATGACCTCACTGGCCATCTGGCGCGGAGGCGAGTCGATCCGGGAGGACCTGGCGGACGTGCAACTCCAGTTCGGGGATGCCTTGCTCCTGCAGGGACCGCGCACAAGCCTGCCGGCCCTCGACGCCGAGCCGGACGTGATCCTCCTGACCGCAGAGAAAGAGAAGGTGGCCCCGCACAAGGCACGGCCGGCCCTGGTGATCATGGGGGCGACCCTGGTGCTCGCGGCACTCCAGCCGGGTTCCATTGGTGAGATCATGCTGGGAGGGGCACTGGCCATGGTGCTCACCGGAGTCCTTTCCATGGACCAGGCCTACCGCACTGTCGAGTGGCGCAGCGTCTTCGTCGTCGCCGGGATGCTCCCCATGGGTATCGCCCTCGGCAAGTCGGGAGCTGCAGAGTTGTTCGCCAATGGTGTTGTCGCTGTCGCTGGTCCCTTAGGACCGACGGCCGTCGTGGCCGGTCTGTTGCTCATGACCGTATTGCTCTCACAGGCGATGAACGGAGCTGCCGTCGCGGTCGTCATGGCTCCCGTCGCCATCCAGGTCGCCAGTCACATGGGGTTCGAACCGCGATCCCTCGCCATGGCTGTAGCATTGGGGACGTCGATCGTTTTCCTGACCCCACTCGGCCACGCGGTCAACATGTTGGTGATGGGTGCGGGCGGCTACCACTTCCGCGACTACGCACGGGTAGGCTGGCCTCTGGCCGTGCTCCTGTTGTTGGTGATCGTGGCCCTTCTGCCCCTCGTGTGGCCACTGCAGGCCGCGTAGCCGGGTCGGAACCGGACCACCCCAGAAGTTCTTCGTGCATAATGGGGGCCACGCATGGTGCGGAGAAGGAGGGGCCGATGAAGGTTGGTTATGTAGACGGAAGGCGTATCTACTATGCGTTCTCCGCGGGTACGCAGGAGGTCATCGAGCACCGGCGGAGCTTGAACGCGATCAACGTGTTCCCAGTAGCGGACGCCGACACGGGCACGAACCTCGCACTCACGCTGGAACACACGTTGAACGCGATACGCCCCCAGTCTTCCCCGCTCGAGACGCTCCGGGCCATCGCAGATGCGTCGCTGTCCGGAGCACGGGGGAACTCGGGAGTGATCCTGGCCCAGTTCTTGAACGGGCTCTCGGCGGAGATGGCTCCTGAACCCGAGGTCTCGGCACCGGATTTCGGCGCATCCCTCGTCCGTTCCGTGCCCTATGCCTATCAGGCCGTCGCCAAACCCGTGGAAGGCACGATGCTTACCGTGATCAGGGCCTGGTCCGAGGCCTTTCAGCGGCTCTGTAAGACCACGGCGGACTTCTCGGAGGTGTTCGTGCGCTCACTCGACCACGCGCGCACCTCCTTGCGCAAGACCCCGGAGATGCTGGCCGTGTTGAAGAAGGCATCGGTCGTCGACGCAGGGGCGCAGGGGGTTGTTCACTTCCTCGAAGGCGTCGCCAAACTCATCCACGAGGGCGGCCTCAAGCGTGTGTTGCGCCGTCCTGACACAAGTCGACTCGACCAGGTGCCCACCCTCGCGGAGTCACCTGACGAGGCCAACTACCGCTACTGTGCGGACGGCTACCTCTCGGGCACCGAGCTGCCCCTCCAGAGGATCCGCGAGCGATTGGAGAAAGCCGGCGACTCGGTCATCGTCGCGGGGAACCGCGAGCGCATGCGCTTTCACGTCCACACCGACCACCCGGAGGATGTGTTCCTCGACCTTGCGCGCCACGGCACGTTCAGCCAGCAGAAGGTTGACGATATGCTCCGCCAGCAAGATGTGCTTCGCCGGCGCGCTGCCTCCATCGCGCTGGTGACGGATTCCATCGCCGACCTACCCCGCGAGCTCCTGGATCGGTACCAGGTGCACCTGGTACCGCTGCAGCTCTTGGTGGACGGCAGCACGTTCCTCGATCGCATGACCGTCGCGCCAGGGCAGGTTTTCGAAGTGATCGAGCGGGCGGCCGAGTTCCCCAGTTCTTCCCAGCCTCCTCTCTCCCAGGTTCAAGAGCTGTTCGCGTTCCTGACCGAACACTACGACTCGATCGTCGCCCTCCCGGTGTCCAGCCAGATCAGCGGCACCTATCAGACGTTCCGGAAGGCCGCCGAGGCGTACAACAACGGACAGGAACGTGTGAGCGTGATCGACACACGACTCAACTCTGGCGCGCAGGGCCTGCTCGTGTTGGCCGCTGCCGAGGCCATCGCCGCAGGCAAGCGCCACGGAGAGGTCGTTCAGCTGGTCGAACGTCTCATCCCCCGGACGCGCATCTTCGTCAGCGTGGCTACCTTCGAGTACATGGTGCGGGGAGGTCGGGTCAGCCCGCTCAAAGGTAAGGTCGCCCGGTGGCTGAACATGAAGCCCATCGTCTCCCTCGATCCCCAGGGGAAGGGCGTCGCCTTCGCCACTGCCTTCAGTCGACAGGCCAACACCAAGAAGATCATGGCGATCGTGGCCGAACTCCATCGCGAGCAGCCCATCGACAAGTACTGCCTGGTCCACGCCGATGCGCACGCCAGAGCTACTGCCTATGCCGAGCGGCTCACGGAGATGCTGGGTCGGCCACCGGAGTACATCACCGAGATCTCGCCCATCGTCGCCTTGAGCGCCGGACGCGGCGCGGTCGCCGTGGCCACCATGCAGGGCGGAGGCTGAGGTATGACTCCAGGCTGGTCCATCATCGGCTGGTCGGCGGCACTGATCGCCGGCTACTTCACGGCTCTGTTCCTGCTCGCCCAGTGGCGTCGGGACAACTCGATCGTGGATATGGGCTGGGGATTGGGCTTCGTGATCGTGACGACGTTCGCCTTCTTCACAGCCGGGCACTACACCCTGAGGGCGGGCCTCACCCTGGCGGCCGTGGCCGTGTGGGGCCTGCGCCTCGCCTACCACATCGTGAAGCGCAACTGGGGAAGGCCCGAGGATTTTCGCTACGCCAAGTGGCGCGCCGAGTGGGGGCGCTGGGTCGTCCCCCGGGCCTTCCTCCAGGTCTTCATGCTGCAAGCCGCGGTGATGATGATCGTGGTCTACCCGGTTCTCATCGTCCAGGCCTCCCCCAAGCCTGGCCTCGGAGGGCTGGAGATCGCGGGGCTCCTGGTCTGGAGCGTGGGCTTCCTGTTCGAGGTGGTGGGCGACCTACAGCTGCGCACGTTCAAAGAGAGCCCCGAGAACAAGGGGAAAGTGCTCAGCACCGGGCTCTGGAGGTACACCCGCCACCCGAACTACTTCGGCGAGGCGACCATGTGGTGGGGCCTGTTCCTGGTGGCGCTCGCGGTGCCGTGGGGCTGGACGGGTATCGTGAGCCCATTGACCATCACCCTGCTCCTGCGGTTCGTCTCCGGCGTGCCCATGCTCGAGAAGAAGATGCAGGACAACCCAGGGTTCCAGGAGTACGCTCGCAGGACGAACGCCTTCGTCCCCTGGTTCCCTAAGCGTTCCTGACCCGGATGTCCGCTACTGTTCAAGCCGGCCGCGATACCCCCCCCCAGCCGGAGGGCGCACTCAGCGCGTCAGCATGAGTACCGCGAAGTAGTGGCTGACGCTCCCTCCGAGGACGAAGAGGTGCCAGATCGTGTGTGTGTAGGGACGCTTGAGGGCGTAGAAGACGACCCCGAGCGTGTAGAGGAGCCCGCCCACCGCGACCAACGTGAGGGCGTCCCGCGGCACGCGCAGCCACACCTCACGCGCCGCGACCACGATCATCCAACCCATGAGGAGGTACACCGCCACCGTGGTCTTTCGCAGGCGTCCGAGGAACAGGCTCTGGAACACGATGCCTCCCACGGCCAGCCCCCAGATGGCCACGAGCAGCGTCACGCCCCAGTTTCCCCACAGGGAGATGAGCAAGAACGGCGTGTAGGTTCCGGCGATCAAGAGGTAGATGGAGCAGTGATCGAAGATGCGGAACACGCGCCGCGCCCGTGGTGCCCGCAGGGCGTGGTAGAGCGTGGACGACAGATGGAGCAAGATCAACGAAGTGCCGAAGATGGCGAACGCCGCCAGGTGGCGGGCCGAACCTTGGTGCACTGCACGCAACAGGAGGAGCGTAGTTCCTGCCAAGCTGAGCCCCGCCCCCAGCCCGTGCGTGACGCTGTTGGCTATGTCCTCGCCCAACGTGTAACGCGGCATCGCATCGTAACTCGACCTTCGCCTGCCCATCGCGCAGCCATGGTACGCGAGCGGGGCCACCCACGCCGGTGGCAGGATCTAGAGGAAGGGGTTGAGCAGCGCCAGGATCTCCTGAAGCGGCCCGATGTCACGTTCGCTGAACACGTCGGGCTGGTGGGCATCGACGTCGAGCACCGCCAGCACACGCCCTTCCTTGACGAGCGGGACCACGATCTCGCTCTGCGCCCTCGGATCGCAGGCGATGTGCCCGGGGAAGGCATGCACATCCTGCACGACGACGGGTTGCCCCGTCTCCACGCAGTGCAGGCACACCCCGCCGCCCTTGAGGACCTGACAGGCGACCGGCCCTTGGTACGGACCCACATGGAGCTCTCCGGACTCCGCCAACAGGTAGAAGCCTGTCCAAGAGTGATGCGGCATCTTGTGGTGCAAGACCGCGCAGATCGTCGCCATCGCCGGGATGAGCCCCGGAGATACCTCCTCGATCAGTTCCCGGAGCTGCACCTGGATCCGTTCGTACCTCGCCCGCCGCGGCTCCCAGTCCATGAGGCGATTCTACCCCACGCGAGTTCTCTGGATCAGAAGCGGAAATCCCAACCCAGCCCGAGGTCGGTCACCCCATCGACGAGGTGGAACGTCGCATCCAGCTCCAGTCGAAGACCCTCGGCAAGGGGCACAGCGAAGCTCGCCCCCAGGCGCGTGAGCCCAAACAAGCTCCCTGTGGGGGCGAAGTAGGCCGTGAGTTCGACTTCGTACGCACCGCCACAGCACGAGGGACCACAGAAGCCCGCCTTCACATACTCGAACTCCTCTCCGCGGAACCCGCCCGGAACCCGGCTGGGTTCGAAGGCGGTCACGAACTCCAGGTACGGCGTGCGCATCCGCGAACCCGGGGGACATGGCTCTCCCAGACAACAGA
>PWTC01000132.1 GCA_003563005.1 Candidatus Acetothermia bacterium | reverse complement strand
GAACCTGGTGGCCCGATGGGATCACTCCCCTCAGCATCTCGTTCAGCATCCAGCACAGCCCAGGAGGCATGATCACCGGTACCGTGGCTACGGCAAACTTGACGCTCTCCATCTCCTCCGGATCTTTTATCGGGACATCGTTCCGAGCCTAGATCGTCATAGGGATCGACACCATCACCTTTGTTGGGCAGTACAACGCTGGCTCCGACTCGATCTCGGGGCACTGGGAAGTGGGGGGAGCCCGTGGTTGGGATTGGACGATAAGCCGGTTCTAGGAGGGTGAGGCATCCTCGCCGATCGCTGGACATCAGCGGGAGAGGTGTTAAGTTCGGTGTACTTGCTGGTACGCCTCGCGGCGGCTGATTCCGGCTATGCGGGCCGCCTCGCGCAGCGCCTCGCGAGGCGGCTTTCCTTGGGCCAAGAGCTGCGCGTAGATCTCTGAGCCCTGATCGGCCTCCGACCTCACGGGCTCGCCGCCAGTTCCGATGAGGAGCACGAACTCGCCCCGTATTCTGTCGCGCCCGGCAAGCTCGGCGTGTACCTCGGCCGCCGTTCCGTGCAGGAATTCCTCGTGCATCTTGGTGAGCTCCCGGGCCACAACGACCGGCCGATCCGGGTGGCGCTCGGCCAGCGTGCCGAGCGTGCGCAGCACCCTGTGCGGTGACTCGAGCAGCACAGCCGTGCATCTGATCTCCGCCAGTTCCTCCATGAGCTGCGCCCGCGCGCCGGTCTTGCGAGGAGCCGCCCCGAGGAACACGAAGCGGTCGGTCGGCAGCCCCGATCCGGAGAGGGCAGCCAGGATGGATGACGGCCCTGGCACGGGGACAACCCTGATGCCGCAGTCGACACAGGCCCGCACCAGCGGGTATCCCGGGTCGGAGATGAGCGGCGTGCCCGCATCGCTCACCAGGGCAAGGTCATGCCCGGCCGCGAGCCGTTCCAAAACGGAACCTAGCCGGCGTTCTTCCGAACCCTGATGAAGACTACTCCACAGGGGCGTGGCGATGCCGTGGTGCTGGAGGAGAACCCGCGTGCGCCGCGTATCTTCAGCGATGATCGCGTCGACCTCTCGAAGCACACGGAGGGCGCGGAGCGTGATGTCCTCGAGATTTCCGATGGGCGTCGCACACACATACAGGGTTCCCGACATCGCGAAACCATTATAGCTTGCGGCTGGCAGGCGCCTGGGCTAATTTGTGCTTCCTATGGAAGACCGTCTGCAGGAAGCCCGCGACCGACTCACGCGCCTTGAACGGCGCATGAACCTGACCGCCCTCCGAGAGCTCTCCGGGGAGATCGAGCGGGAGATGGCGCAGCCCGGCTTCTGGGATGATCGCGCCCACGCACAAGGGCGTGCCCAGGAACTCGAGCGCACCAAGGAAGCGCTGCAGGCCCTCGACCAGCTCTCAGAGGCCCTGGACGAGGCGGAGACGATGTGGCATCTGGCCCAGGAGGAGGAAAACGCCGAAGCCAAGGAAGAAGCAGAGCAGATGGTGGCCGCGCTGGAGCGGCGGCTGGAGCAGGTCACGCTTCAGGTGTTCATGTCGGGCCCCTACGATCGAGGGGATTGCTTTCTTTCCCTCAACGCTGGCGCCGGCGGGACCGATGCCCAAGACTGGACAGAGATGCTGCTCCGCCTGTACACGCGGTTTGCGGAGCGCCAAGGCTACAAGGTGCAACTCGTAGACGAGACGCCCGGAGAGGAAGCGGGCCTCAAGTCGGCCACGCTGGAAATCCGCGGCCCGTTCGCCTACGGCACGCTCCGGCCCGAGTCCGGCGTGCACCGACTGGTGCGCATCTCGCCATTCGACTCACAACATCGGAGGCACACCTCGTTCGCCTCCATCACCGTGATCCCCATCGTCGAGGAGGAAGAGCTCGACATTTCGCCTGACGACCTGAAACTGGAGTCGTTCCGAGCCGGTGGACCGGGTGGCCAGCACATGCAGAAGAACGAGACGGCGGTGCGGATCACCCACCTGCCCACGGGCGTCACCGTCGCCTGCCAGAGCGAGCGCTCGCAGAACCAAAACAAGATCAACGCCATGCGCATGCTCAAAGCACGTCTGCACGCGCTCCTCGAGCAGGAGCGCGCCCGCAAGCTCGAGGAGCTGACGGGAGAGCTGACGGACATCGAATGGGGACACCAGATCCGCTCCTACGTGCTGCAGCCCTACCAGATGGTCAAGGATCACCGGACCGGAATGGAAGTGGGCAACGTACAGGCCGTGCTCGACGGAGATATCCTTTCGTTCATCTGGGCCTGGCTGGAGCAGAGCGAGAGCCCAGAGACCGCCTGAAGCACGTGATCTCCCGGGCCGCGATCGGGACGCTACGATAGCATGGGGTCCCCCCGTGAAGAGGGAACCTGCCACCGATCGAGCCACGTCTGAAGGATGAGCACAGCCGCGACGGCATCCTGTACATCGCCCCGCCGCCCTGCAGGCAGACCCGCCTCGCGCAGCACCCGCTCCGCCTCCTGGGTGGTCAACCGCTCGTCAACGAACGACACCGGGAGGCCAGCCAGCCGCGCCACCTGCTCGCCGAGTTCGCGCGCTTTCCGCGCTTGCTCGCCTTCGGAGCCGTCCATGTTCAGAGGGAGCCCCACCACGAGATGGGCGACCTCAAGCGTACGCGCCATGGCCGCCAGCTCTGCCCCGTCCTCGTCGCCAGCCCGATGGTAGACCGAGTGCGGGCGGGCCAGGATGCCGCACGCGTCGGACACGGCCACACCCACGCGCCGGTCACCGATGTCGAGCCCGAGCGCCTTCATGCCCCCGAGAGCAGCCCGAGCGCCCTGCGGATCATCTCTTCGACGGGCGTGTCCTCGGGGCAGGCACGGCGCAGCTCGTCCAGCACACGTCGGGCCTCCGGCTCGGAGAACCCGAGCGCCGCTGAGGTCAGGGCACGCACGACCACCTGCTCCTTCTCCCCCATCGGTGTGGGGACCGGCGGCACCATCTTCGCCAGGCGCCCTGAGAGCTCCACGATCACCCGCTGCGCCGTACGGGTGCCGACGCCCTTGACCCTGTCGAGCGCCGAAAGATCCCCGGTGCGCACCGCAGCGGCGAACTCCTCGGGGGGAAGAGACGACACCAGACGAAAAGCCAGTTTCGGCCCCAGTTGGGGCACCGCCAGCAGCCCCACCAGCATCTCTCGCTCCTGGCGTGACTCGAACCCGTAGAGCTCGAAACCATCATCCCGTACCACAAGGTGGGTGTAGAGCTGAATCGAGGCACGACCTGCCGACCCAGTCACCGTCCGCGGCGGCACGTGAACATGGAGGCCGAGACCCCCGACCTGGACCACCAAGAACGACTCTCCACGCTCGACCACCGCGCCTTCCACGAACTCAAGCACCGGCGCACCTCCCGTCCGAGCGCACCGTCGCCCAAGGGTGCGTAGCTCGTACCAGTTCGTCCAGGTCTGATGCACCCAACCGCGCTGTGATCACCGCCGGCCCGGGGAACGTCTGCCCCCGCACCTCCGCACCGCGCTGCCCCAGGACCGCCAGCAGACGCCCGACCTGGTCGGGGTGGACTTCGATCTCGATCTCCACGATCGGAGCCCACGGGTGTAGTCCCCCTTCGACCAACGCCGCCCGGGCCGCCTCACGGTACGCCCGCGCCAGGTTGCCCACCCCGAGCTTCACTCCCCCGAAGTACCGTACCACGGCGACGGCCACGTTCACGATCTCCTCTCCCCTGAGCATGTGCAGCACCGGCGTCCCGCCCGAGCCCGCAGGCTCGCCGGCATCGTCGGCGCGTTCACGCACCTCACGACCCTCGAAGACCCTCCATGCGCTCACCACGTGCCGTGCATCATGGTACCGCCTCCGCAAGGCAGACAGAGACGCCTCCGCCTCCGCGACGGTCGCGACGGGTTGTGCACAGGCAATGAACCGCGAGCGCCGTCGTACCAGGCCCGCCTCACCCGGTCGGCCCAACGTCTGCATCAAATCCCGGTTCCGGCGGTTCGCTCTCCGCCAAGCGCTGCAGATCTTGGAAGGCACGGTCCACGCTTATCTTTTCTCCCTCGAGCAGGAGGACGACGCCACCACGCCCGGGTCCCACACCCCCACCGGCGACATGATACGCGCACACGCCGTAGAGGAGCTCCACAGCCACAACCTCGGTCACCGCCGTGCCGACCAAAGGATAGAGCCCCACAGAGAGGCCGGAGGCGTGCGCCAGTCGGCGCGTGCCCATCTGCGTCGAAAGCCATGCCACGGACGTATGCACGGACTTCGCGACCGAGATCGGGATCACGATCTCCACGCCGCGGGCGAGCGCCGCCGCGCACAGCTTTCCCACCGTGCCACCCGTTTCCGAGGCCATGAACACGCCGCACACCCCGGCAGGGTCGATGGCGTTGGCGCCTTTGACGAGCACGTCGTCACGGCCCATGCGGGCCAGCACATCGTCCATGCCGAGCTGGGTCGGTCGCCCGTCGAGAAGCACCAGAGGTGCGCCCCTCCGTTCCGCCGGCACCGCTTCCAGCCCGCTGCCGACATAGCCCGCGCAGAATTTCTGGGGGTCAACAGGTTGCCCCAGGATCTCCTCGGCAAGGTAGGCGTTGGTCGTCCCGAGGTTGACGACGAGCAAGCCATGCCCCGCAGCTCGCTGCACCTGCGGCAGGGCCGCAGTCCCTCGGGCGATGAGGCGCTTGGCCGCTCCCGATGGGAGCACCACGACCGCGGTTGTACTCTCAGTCCGGCTCATGCTATAACGGTAGCGGACCACACAATACTTGGCAAAGGGGTGGAGGCATGGCCTGGACGCAAGCAGAGTACGAGCGCGAACAACGCGAGTTCAAGTGGAACATCCCAGAGGACTACAACATTGCAAGCGTGGTGGACGCCCACGCTCGGGCGAAACCAAAGAGCCCTTGTGTGCTTTGGGAGTCGGATTCGGGAGAGCGTCGCACGCTCACCTGGGAAGATCTCTCGCGGCTCTCAGCGCGGTTCGCCGCGGTGCTCATGAGGCTGGGGGTGAAGAAGCGAGACCCCGTGATCCACGTGTTCCCGCGGCTCCCGGAGGCCCTGATCGCCCAGATCGGCACGTTCAAGGCCGGGGGGGTAGCTGTCCCCTGTACGGAGATGCTCCGTGCCAAGGAAGTCGCATACAGATCTGAAGTATCGGGCGCACGTGTGGTGGTCGCCCACGAGACCGCTGCGGGCGAGATCGAGGGAGCGCGGGGTGCATGCCCGCTTGAGCAGTTCATCATCATGGGAGAGCAGCGGCCAGGCTGGCTGTCCTTCGAGCGGGAGCTCGAGAAGGCCCCAGAAGCCACCCCGGTCCCCCTGTCCGCGGACGATCCGATGACGATCAACTTCACCTCGGGGACCACCGGCAACCCCAAGCCGGTCATGCACCGCCATCGCTGGCTCTATGCCCATGCGCGGGTGACCGCCCGCTACTGGTGGGACGCTAACGGAGACGACATGATCTGGGCCACGACTGCGCCCGGCTGGGCCAAGTGGTTCTGGGCCCCGCTCGGGGTCGGCCTGAACACGGGGGCCACTCAGCTCATGTTCTCAGGACGGTTCGATCCGGAGCACTTCCTGGAGCTTCTCTCCCGCTATCCCATCACCAAGCTGTGCGCCACGCCGACCGAATACCGCATGGTGGCCCAGGTCGAGAACCTCGAGCGGTTCAAGCTCTCACTCGCCGACGCCGTCTCAGCAGGAGAACCCCTCAACGCCGAAGCGATAGAGGTCTTCCGCAAGGCGTTCGGGGTGACGATCCGCGATGGCTACGGGCAGACGGAATCGGTCTGTCTCGTCTGCAACTACCCCGGCCTTCCCATCAAGCAAGGCTCGATGGGCGTACCCACACCTGGGCCGGGCGCAACGGTCATCGACGAGGAGGGCGAACCCGTCGCCCGGGGCGAGGTCGGTGAGATCGCTGTTCCAGTAGGGAGCCCCGGGATCTTCGACGGATACTGGAAGGATCCCGAACTGACCCGGGAGGTGTTCTCCGACCGCTGGTACCGCACCGGGGATCTCGCCCGTGTCGACGAGCAAGGTTACCTCTTCTTCGACGGGAGGG
>PWTC01000110.1 GCA_003563005.1 Candidatus Acetothermia bacterium | reverse complement strand
CATCACCCAGTTCGGGGGCATCGATACCCATATAGCGCACTTCCTCGACATGCTCGTCCGGCAGCCGGACCTTGATCGTGTCCCCGTCGAGCACCTCGACCACCCAGCAGGGGCCGACGAGAACCCCCTCCTGCGCCGCGGCGAGGGTCCAAGCCGGCACCAGCACAAGCATCGCACACAAGACCCGCACTACGCTCGCCCTTCTCCCAAGGCCTCCCAACTCCTGATGCATGCGCTTCACCTCCCTCTCCCGCTCATGCTATCAGAGGCCAAGGGTCGACAGCCACGGTCGCAGCGGACGAGTGTGATGTGCATCAAGCTCCCCATACGCGGTTGCGGCCCGATCGGCGCGATTGCTACACTCACACACCATGCGCCGCATCGATGTGATCGCCCTGCTCGACCAGAGGTTCCCGCCGTCCCTCGCCGAGGAAGGCGACCCCACAGGGCTGCAGGTGGGACCGCTCGACGCGCCCTGCCGGCGCGTGCTGGTGGTGGTGGACCTGGAGCTGGGGCACCTGGACCGCCTGGGAGGCATGGACCTCGTGATCACACATCACCCGCTCATCTATCGTCCCCTCAGGCGTGTCGAGCCCTGCACCCCGCTCGGACAGAAGCTCCGGGCGCTCCTCACTGAGAGCACGGCCTGCTACGCGGTGCACACGCCCTACGATTCGGCGCTCGGAGGGATGGGCGAGCAGCTCGCCGGCGCGATCGGGCTACAGGCGACGCGGCCTCTGTGGACCCGTGGGCGGCTGTTCAAGCTGGTGACCTTCGTCCCCACGGAAGACGTGGACGCGGTGGCCGATGCCCTGTTCGCCGCCGGGGCCGGCGAGATCGGCCGCTACAGCCGCTGCTCCTTTCGTACAGAGGGGACCGGCACCTTCCTCCCCGGCGAGGGGACCTCGCCCCACATCGGGCGGCCTGGGAGCGAGGAGCATGCCGCCGAGGTTCGGCTGGAGACCGTGGTCCCCGAGGAGGCGCGCGTCCGAGTGGTGGAAGCGCTGGTGCGCGCACATCCCTACGAGGAAGTGGCCTACGATCTCTACCGGATGGAGTTGAAGGACGGGCGGCACGGGCCGGGGCGGGTGGGCCTGCTGCCCTCCGCGCTCCCGGGCGAGGCACTGGCGCGGAAGATGTGCGCGCTTCTGGGCACAGACGGGCCCCTCGAGATCTACGGAGACCTGCAGCGCCCCGTGCGGCGGGTCGCCGTGTGCGGAGGGGCGGGAGGGGGCGTCTGGGAGCCCGCCCGCGACGCCGGCGCCGAGCTTCTGCTCACCGGCGAGATCGGCTACCACGCCGGCACGGAGGCCGCCGAGTCGGGACTCGCCGTGGTCTGTTTCGGCCACCGGGAGTCGGAGCGCCCGTTCGTGGGCCACATCGCGACGATCCTGGGAGAGGCGTTCTCCGAGCTTGAGGTGCTCAAGGAGTGACGGGCGCCCCGGAGCTCCAAAGCGCTGGACTCAACGGAGCGAAGAATCAGCTTGTCCCTTGCCATGCGCTGTCCCCTGCCATGCTCGAGGTCTTGGCCGTGGCGCTCATCTGGTCGGCGTCCTTCGTCGGCGTCAAGGTCCTTCTCGAGCACATCGGACCCCTGACCGTAGGTGGACTGCGGTATTCCCTGGGTTTTCTCCTGCTGGCCCCGCTGCTCGTCAGAGAACGCCGGAACCTCGCGGCGCTGCCCCCGGCGCGTTGGCGACGTTTGGCGTTGATGGGCATCTGTCAGTACACGCTCGGGAACGCCGCGCTCTTCTTCGCCTTGACCATGGTCAAGGCCGCCGCAGGCTCCCTCATCCTCACCCTGGTGCCCGTCGCGGTGCTCCTGCTCGAACTCGTCTGGCTCCGGGAGGCTCCGCGGCCGGTCCAGCTCCTCGGCCTCAGCGCGGCCGTGGGCGGTGGCGTCCTCTTCTTCTCCACCAGGCTCGAGGTCCCGCCACCGGCAGCACTCGGCGCTCTGTTGTTCACCTTGCTCTGTTTCACCGTGCTTCCCATCCTAGCTCGTGAGGCCGCACGCGAAAGGAGGCTGCGCACGCTCCCCTTGACCGCGCTGCCCCTGGGGCTCGGCGGGCTTCCCCTCCTGGCGATCGCTTTGGTGTGGGAGGGGCTTCCCTCCATGCCCATCCATGCGTGGCTCATCGTCGGCGGGCTCGCCCTGGTGAACACCGCGCTGGCCTACATGCTCTACACGCACGCCCTCGTCCGCCTCAAGGCGTCGGAGGCGAACGTGATCCTGAACCTTGTGCCCATCGGCACGGCCCTGCTGGCCTGGCTCACCCTGGGTGAGGCCCTGCAGCCGATCCAATACCCAGCGATGGGCCTGGTCGTGCTGGGGGTCATGCTGACCCAGCGAAGGGGGCGCGCTTAGTCAGGTGCTCTTCGCGCGCCGCGCGGTACCGCAACCACAGGAACTGCTCCCGCGGACGCTCGAGACCCACGAGATCCAGTGGAACGGGCCAAGCATCCGCTGCCAGGTCGGGGCAGTCGAACATCGTCGGGGTCGCCGTACCTCCGATCAACTCGGGCCGGATGATCACGTTGACCTCATCGACCAGCCCGGCCCTGAGCAGTGCCCCGTTCAGGCGGCCTCCGCCGATGACAAGCACGCAGCGCACCCCGAGTTCTGACGCCAGCCGAGACAGGGCCAGCTTCAGATCGACCCAGACCGTACCTGCCACCATGTAGGGGATCTTCTGTCGCCGCAGGAACGCGAGGTACACGAACGGAGTCGTTCGGGTCACCAGATGCAGCACATGGTGACCAGGGGTCTCCGTCCCCTTGTACCCACTCCGGAGGCGCCCCCGGCTGTCGGGCACGACAAGCCATACGCGGACCCCGAGATCCCGCACCACATCCTCGGGAAGGTGGTCCTCTCGGAGGTGGACCGCCTCACCGACCTTTGGCTCGAGCGGTTTTAGGGGATCCCCCTCCTTCTGGATCGAGGCACTGCCGAGCATAATCGCCTGAGGGTTGTGAAGCTCCATGAGTTCCTTCTCCACAAGCTTCCATACCTCTCCGGCGCCTTCGGACATGCTCGTCCGCGGGTCGGCCAACTCCTCCCACTGGGAGCGGCCCGGCCCCAGAGCCGTCCGGCCATCCACCGACGTCGACATGAGGAACACCACAGAAGGTCGCGCCATCGTTCGCCTCCTCTTTCAGTCGTCGGATGCGTTCGGGTTCGCGCGCTGCGCGGCGACGTCTTCGGCCGTGACCTTCGGATGGTGGTACCGCCCACGACGCCGCGTAGGCCTCCCCCGCACTTGGATGGCCCGCACCGGACAGAAGTGAATGCAGGCAAAGCACTGCTCGCAGCGGCCACGCCACACCGGCCGGCCCTCACGGAGCTGCACGTTGTCCACCGGGCACACCCGTACGCACGTCCCACAGCTTGTGCAGGTCTCGTCGACGGAGAACCTGCGGTCGCGCGTGCGGCATGTGGCCATGAACCTCCCCCCGAGAAGCGCAAAGAGCGTAGCGCCCAGCGCCCGGCCCGCGAGGCTCCCCCGGTCGAAGTGCCTCCGCTCGGCGCGCACCGTCTCCACAATCCTCGCCACCTCTTGCCCCGCGCGTGTCTCCATCGCCCGCACTGCCCGCTCGCCTTTCATGTCATACACGGCGACGTAGTTCCCCAACATGCGGACGCCGAACGCAGCGTCCAGCCTGACCCCGCTGCGCCCCAGGATCGTGCGGGCGTGGGCCATCGCACGACCAGGCGACGCCCCCATGGTGGCCACCAGGAACGTGTAGCGCGCTCCCGAGAGATCAAGCCGCTCGAGGAACGCGCGCACGATGAGCGGCAGGGTGTAGAAGTAGACGGGGAAAACGATCCCCACTCGGGGCGTCGGTGCGACCACCTGCCGCTCCCCCCGCAGCGCCGCGATGGGAACTAGTTCGGCATCCCCCAGGCTTTGCGCGATCTCCCGTGCACAGGCCAAGGAGTTCCCCGTGCCGGTGAAGTAGTACAGCGTGGTGCCGCCTTGTGCGCTCATGTGCCCCACCTCCGCACGGACCGCGCCATTATGCCCCATGAGCGAGCCCGGCGGCGTACCGCACCGGTTGCCCGATGCGGCGGAAGCGCTACACTGAGTCCATGGCGGGCATCGTCTTCCTGCGGACGGCAAAGCTTGGCCAGGTGCGGGCCTTCTACACCGAACGGATCGGGATGAGCGTCTGGCTGGAACAGCCGGACATCGCCATCCTCCGCCACGGCAACCTCCTCATCGGGTTCCACGGACAGGCCTCGGCCGATCTCGACGGGCTCATCACCTTCTTCTACGAGACCCGCGAGGAGGTGGACGCGATGTACGAGAGGGTCCGCGACATCGCCTCCACCGAGCCCAGGGAGAACTCCAAGTACCGGATCTACAACTTCTTCGCCGTCGACCCCGAGGGCCGCAAGCTCGAGTTCCAACACTTCCTACACCCCGTCCCGCCGATCACCGACGCCTGACGGAGGCGCACAGCCCTTACCCGCTGCCCAACGGCCACCGCGGGCCGACACCCGGAGAAGGTAGACTCTCGCGTGCGGCGTACTAGGAGCAGCATCAACGGAAAGGAGTTCCCATAGCACAGACAATCGAAGTCCGACAGGTGCCCACGGCCCAGCTCGAAGCCTACGGGCAGGTCCCCATCGTCTTCCAGACGGAGCGTGTGCTCCAGATCCGACCGCTGGAGAACGGGCTGGGCGGGCTTGTGCTGGACGAGGTGCCCCTCGCACGCCCCTTCCTGATCGACTTCGACGCGCGGGGCGAGGCGCCCGCGACCTGGCCGAAGGCGTTCGACGTCAGCCGTTGGGCGTTCTTCTTGGCCCGGCAGCACGGGCGACCGGTGGGGGGTGCAACCATCGCCGTGCGCACCCCCGAGCTCCGCATGCTGGAAGGCCGATCGGACCTGGCGGTGCTGTGGGACATCCGTGTGGATCCGGAATGCCGAAGAGAAGGCGTGGGCACGCTCCTTTGGGATCGCGCTGTCGGTTGGGCCCGTGATGAGGGCTTCCGCTGGCTCAAGGTGGAGTCGCAGAACACGAATCCCGATGCGTGCCGGTTCTACATCCGCCAGGGGTGCGTCCTCGGCGCGATCCACCGGTTCGCGTATCCGGACTATCCTGACGAGGCGATGCTGCTCTGGTACCTCGATCTCGCAGGATGACGGGAACGGCTCTATCCACTCCCCCCCCAACCGCAAGACATCAGGGGCACGAAGCCCCTACCACAAGTCCGTCCAATCGCCATTCTCGCTGTGGTCGCTTTCGGGTGCTCCGCTGAAGGCTATGCCCGCTAAGGGCCGCTCGTTCGCAGACGCCAGCCCCGATCAGATCAATGCCCAGGGCCACAAGCGTGTCGATCACCCCGATCGAACCAGTCGGCATCTGGGGCAGCACGACCAGCAGACAGCCCACAAGAGCACCCACTGCAGCCGCCCCCACCCGGCGCTGAGCATCGCGAGGGCAAGCCGACCCCACCTAGGTCGGACTCCCACCACACCGAAAGTCCGATTCACTCCTGCTGTCATATCAGACTTGGTCGACGCACACTGCACTATCGCGCGGGCTTGAGCACTTCTGGTGCAGGAGCTAGTATGTAGAATGGGATTGGCGGGATTGCCGTGTTCCTGAAGCCAGTTGCGAGAAGGCACGGCAGCAGACTGGGGGCTGTCGGGAGATGGTCCCTCACAGAGTTCGAAGGAGGAACGGATGAAGAGAAAGCTGGTTAGCGCAGTAGTCGGGATGGCAATCGTAGCGTTGTTCGTCGGAACTGGTCTGGCCTTGGACACGGTCATCGGCGAAACTGAGATCAGCCTCAATGGAGAGCGCCAGCACGTCCGGACGCAGGAGACGAACCTCGGGAACCTCATCTGCGACGTAATCCGCTACTACACCGGAGCGGACGTGGCCGTGTACAACGGCGGCGGCATACGAGCGTCTGCTGACCTAGGCGACATCACCCTGGAGAAGGCCATGGAGATCCTGGCCTTCAACAATGAAGTGGTCACCCTGGAGGTCACGGGAGCTGCCATCACCGCTGCGCTCGAGCACGGTGTCGGTTCGTTCGGTT
>PWTC01000096.1 GCA_003563005.1 Candidatus Acetothermia bacterium | reverse complement strand
GACAGGTCATCCACATAGCGCTCGAGTTCCCGGCAGGCTTCCACGACGCGGTAGCCGTCCAGGGCCTCGGTCACCCTTGCCACAGCAGCCGATGTCCGCGCCCTCAGCCAGGCGTCGAGCATGGAGGGCGTACCCTCCTCAGTAGAATCGGGGCTGAACCCGTCGATCGTCGCGTATAGAGCGAGGAAGTCATGGCAGTTCCGCACCGTGTCCAGCATTCCGAAGCGTGCTGTGGCCACGCCTTCCTCCGACATGCGCCGCTCGGACCAGGGTGCCGACTCGGACGCGATGTGCCAGCGCATGGCATCGGCCCCGTGTTGATCCGCGATCGGCATGGGGTCCAGCACGTTGCCGCGCGACTTGCTCATCTTCTGGCCCTGCCCGTCGAGCCCCATGCCCGTCACGAGTACGTTCCGGTAGCATCCACGGCCGTGCAGGAGCACGCTCGTCGCCATGAGCGTGTAGAACCATCCGCGCGTCTGGTCCAGCGCCTCGCAGATGAAGTCGGCGGGCAAGGCTTCTCGGAACACATCCTGGCCCTCGAAGGGGTAGTGCCACTGTGCGGTATGCATGCTCCCGGAGTCGAACCACGTGTCGAGGACGTAGGGCACGCGCCCCATCTCTCCTCCGCACGGACACCGCAAGGCGATGCGATCCACGTACGGTCGGTGTAGCTCGACCGCAGCCGCCGTCGCTGGGTCGACGGCGGCCTCTACGAGCTCGGCGCGGGAGCCGATCACGCGTAGCGCATCACACTTCCCACATATCCAGACGGGAAGAGGGGTGCCCCAGTACCGCTCGCGAGACAGGGCCCAATCACGGAGGGAGGTCAGGAAATCGCCGAAGCGGCCGCGGCCGACATGCTCGGGGTGCCAGTCTACCTCCTCGTTGGCTGCGACGAGTTGGTCCTTGACCTGGGTGGTCGCGATGAACCATGAGTCCATGGCGTAGTAGAGCAGGGGTGTATCGCACCGCCAGCAGAACGGATACTCGTGTTCCACATGGTCGGAACGGAGCAGGCGTCCCCGCTCGGCCAAGTCCGCGACGATGCGCGCATCCGCCTCCTTGACGAAGACGCCCTCTGCCAGCGGAAAGGCTTCCGTGAAGCGCCCTGCGGCGTCAACAGGTTGCAGATGCGGAAGGCGCTCCGCGCGCCCAAGCGCGTGGTCTTCTTCCCCAAAAGCGGGCGCGATGTGCACGATTCCTGTACCCTCCTCCATCGACACGAAATCGCCAGGCACGATACGGTACGCATCGTCCGAAGCGAGCGCATACAAAGGACGGTAGTGCCGGCCCACCAATTCGCTGCCCTGGAGCTCGCGGATCACGCGCGCCTCATCGCCCAGCACCGGGGCGACCCGCGCCTTGGCGAGGATGAACCGATCGTCGCCCACCTCCGCCTCCGCGTAGGTTGCGCTGGGGTCCACCGCGGCGGCGACGTTGGCGGGAAGGGTCCACGGCGTCGTCGTCCAAACCAGGAGCGTTGCGCCTCCGTCCACCAGGGGCAGCTTTGCGTATACGGATGGGTCCGAGGTCATCCGGTACCCTTGGGCCACCTCGTGGGACGAGAGCCCCGTCCCGCATCGTGGGCAATAGGGCAGGATCTTGTGCCCTTGGTACAGGTGCCCCTGCTCGTGGATGGTTTTCAGCTCCCACCACAATGACTCGATGTAGGGGTCCTTGTACGTCACGTAGGGATCGTCAAGGTCGATCCAGAAGCCCATGCGGCGCATCATCGCTTCCCACTCTCGGATGTAACCTTCCACAGAGGACTTACACGCCTCGATGAACGTCTCGAGTCCGAGCTTCTCGATCTCCTGTTTGCTTGCCAGGCCGAGCTGCTTCTCCACCTCCAGCTCCACCGGGAGCCCGTGGCAATCCCACCCCGCCTTCCGGCCTACGAAGAAGCCACGCATGGTCTTGTAGCGAGGGAACAGGTCTTTGTACACCCGTGGCACCAGATGGCCCAGGTGCGGCCGGCCATTCGCAGTCGGCGGCCCCTCGTAGAAGACGAACCGCGGCCCGTCGCGGGTCGCTTCGAGGGATCGTGCGAAGATCGCTTCGGATTCCCAGAAGGCCAGCACTTCGTGTTCGCGTTCGCGCGGATCGGACTCCAGTTTACGGAAGCTCACCCGCCTCCTCCTTCACATTCGCTTCGCACAGGCTCGGAGACAACGAAAGCGCGAGCCCGCCTTGGCCTCATAACTGCGATCGGCAAGTGCTGTACGCCCCCTAGCGGGGGGCAATGAGGCGGCGTGCTCGCGACTCGTCCAACATGATGTCCTCGGAGAATTATACCCGCTTCCGTGGCCCGGCGCCGGGGTACGGTCAGCGTAGAGGATCCGGGCACAGATGATCAAACGCTGCCGTTGCGCGCTCAAGGAACCGATGCATGTCGAGCGCCTTGGCCAGCCGATCGGGCGGCAGGGAGGCGCTCACCTTCGGATCCGCGGCGGCGACGTCCAGGAGTTCGCTCCCTTCTGCGTGGGCGGTCGCGACGAGTTGAGCGACGTGTTCATGGGCTGCCCTCCGCGACCAGCCCGCAGCGATCAGCGCGTGCAGCAGGCCCTCGGATAGCGCGGTTGTCCCGGCAGCGACCAGGTGGGCCCACATGGCTTCCGGGCTGGCGTGCAGCCCACGAACGAGGGCTAAGGCGTGGGTCACCATGTAGTCCCCCAGTGTGAACGCCTGGGGCAGCACCGCGCGCTCCACGGAGGAATGCGACATATCCCGTTCGTGCCACATAGAGACGTCCTCGAGCGCTGGGCCCACTTGGGCGCGCAGGAGCCGCGCCAGGCCACACAACCGTTCAGAAAGAATGGGATTGCGCTTGTGGGGCATGGCCGACGAGCCTTCCGGCCGGCCCTCGCACAGTTCACCGAGCTCCGACCGGCATAGGTGACGGACCTCCAACGCGATGGTCTCCACGCACGTGCCCACTGCGGCGAGGGAGAACACGGCTTCGGCATGGCGGTCGCGGGGCACCACTTGCCCGGCGGGGGTGCAAGGGGAGAGCTCCAGCTGCCGCAGTGCACGTGCCTCGGCGGATGGGGGGAAGAAGACACGTGTGCCCACCGCGCCCGCGAGTTTTCCTACTGCGACAGCGCGTCGGGCCTGCTCGAGCCGCGCCCGCGCCCGGGTGACGAGGTCGTGCCAGGACAGAACCTTCAACCCGAACATGGTGGGCTCCGCCCACTGCCCATGGGTCCTTCCGATGAGGGGGGTGTCGCGGTGGCGCAGCGCGAGCCCAAGCAAGGCCTCTTCCAACTCCACCAGCTTCGGGAGCATGATCTCACAGGCGTCACGCAAGAGAAGCGCAAGGGCCGTGTCCTTGACGTCGGACGACGTTAGCCCGTAGTGAAGCCATCGGCCCTCGGGACCCGCCTGTTCCTCCAGGGTCCACAGGAAGGCAACGAGGTCGTGCCCGATCTCGGCCTCCAGCTCTGCAGCCCGGGTCGGGTCAACGTGCACCCGCGTTCGAAGCGCCTCCGTCACACCAGCTGGGGTCACGCCTTCCTGCTCGAGTGCCCCGAGGGCGGCGAGTTCCACGGCGAGCCATCGCTCGTGCAATGCGCGGGTCGTCCAGAGATCCCGCATTGGAGCTTGTGCGTACCGGTCGATCATGCGTAACCCCCTCTTCGCCCTAGGGCGAGAACCCCGCGGTGCACTACAGGTGACCCAATGCCCGCAGCGATACCAGGCCCTGCCGGGTCACGATGATGTGATCGCGAACCGGTATCCCGAGCAGGCGCCCCGCTTCGCTCAGCTGTCGGGTGAGGGCCAAGTCCTCGCTGCTGGGCTCAGCCCGACCCGATGGGTGATTGTGCGCCAGGATCACCGCCGCTGCCCGATCGACGATCGGATCGGCGAAGACCTCACGCGGGTGGACGAGCGCGGCATCCAGGAGCCCGACGGACACCACACGGGCCTCGATGACCTCATCCGCGCCGGTAAGCGAGAGGCACATGAAGTGCTCCTGCTTCTTGCCTACGATGTGACTCACGTAGGGGAGCACATCCTCGGGATGAAGCAATGCTCTACGGCCATGGTCAGCCAAGCGCCGGCCGAGTTCGAAGCAGGCGGCAAGGCGTGCCGCTTGCGCAGGGCCGAGCCCGGGGAGCTCCTGCAGTTCGTCCAGCGAGGCTCGCGGCAACGAAGGGCCCCAATGTCGTACCAGGTCCGACGCCATCTCGAGTACCCCGCGCTGCGCGGAGCCTGCGCCCAGGATTGCGGCGATCAGCTCGACGTCCGACAGTGCGGAGGGCCCCTGACGGCGAAGACGCTCACGTGGGCGATCGATCCGCGCCAGATCTCGCAAGCTCTGTCCCCGCAACACGTCCTTCGTATCCTCCTCGGATTAGTATACTTCGCCTCCCCCCGGCGCCGGCAACGCAGTACCATGGTGTATGGAACTCAGAGAAGTTCGGGAGCAGTTGGATGCGATCAGGGAGCGGATCCAGGCGGACGGACGCGTGCTGCCCGGGGGCTTCTTGCGTGTGGACGGCTTTCTCAATCATCGCATCGACCCTGCGTTCGTCCGGGAAGCCGGGGCCGTGCTCACGCAGGTCTTCGCGGGGCGGGCGCCTACGTGTGTGCTGACTGCGGAGGCGGCCGGCAACGTCATCGCCTATGAGACAGCTCGCCGCTTGGGGGCCGCGGCACTGTACGCCAAAAAGGGCGCAGCGGCGACGATGGCGCATGCACTGATCAGTCGTCTGCGGTCGCCCACCAAGGGCGATGAGGTGGACCTGTGCGTCTCCGCGGACTACCTCTGCCCTGGCGAGCGCGTGTTGGTGGTGGATGACTTCCTGCACCGTGGGACCACGAGCGCTGCGCTCGCGACCATGGTTGCGCAGGGCGGAGCCACGTTAGTGGGGTTCGGCTTCGTCGTTGAAAAGCGACAGAGCGGAGGCCGAGAGGCGCTGGCACGGTTTGGCGTTCCCGTCGTGGCACTGGCGTCGATCGCATCGATGGACCCAGATACGGGCGAGATCGTGTTTGCGGAAGCATGAGCGTTGTCGTCCTCGACTTCGGCTCGCAGTACACGCGGCTTATCGCCCGCCGGCTCAGGGAGCTGGGCGCCTTCTCGGTGATCCTGCCCGAGGGCGCCCCGTGGGAGGAGATATCGGCTCACGCTCCTGAGGCCATTATACTCTCTGGATCCCCCGCATCCGTCCTCGATGCGCATGCCCCACGCCCCGACCCGCGGGTGCTCGAATCCGAGCTTCCCATGCTTGGAATCTGCTACGGCATGCATGTTCTGGTACAGCATCACGGAGGAACTGTGGCTCGCGGACGGAGCGACGAGTACGGTCGAGCGCGCCTTGCGTGGCAATCCGGACCCCTGTTTCGTGACTTCCCCCCACATCTCCAGGTGTGGATGAGCCATAGCGACGCGGTGGCCGAGGCCCCCCCCGGGTGGCGGGTGTGCGCGGCCACGGCCGACTGCCCTTGCGTGGCGATCGCGTCGCCCGACGGTGCCCGCTTTGGTCTCCAGTTCCACCCGGAGGTCGTCCACACCGAGCACGGAACCGACATCCTGGGGCGCTTTCTGGATGTGGCGGGTGTGCCGCGAACGTGGACCGCCGAGAGCATCGCCCAGCGGTTGATCGAGGATGTCCGGGAGCGGGTCGGGGAGCGTCGCGTGCTGCTTGCCGCCTCGGGCGGGGTGGACTCCTCGGTGCTGGCCCTGCTCCTCGTGCGTGCCGAGGTGGCGCATGTGGCCGTCTTCGTCGACCACGGGCTGCTCCGTCAGGGAGAACGGGCGGAGGTCGACCGCACACTGCGGGGCATCGGGGTCAACCTCCAGGTGGTCGATGCGGCGGGACGCTTCCTGGAGGCGCTGCGCGGTGTCCACGATCCGGAAGCCAAGCGACGAGCGATCGGGGGGACGTTCATCGAGGTGTTCCGGGAGTATGCGCTTCCCCAGGGGCCGTTCCAGTTCCTGGCGCAAGGGACCCTCTACCCGGACGTCATCGAGTCGGCGGGGGCGGCTGGGGCGGCGGTCATCAAGAGCCATCACAACGTGGGGGGGCTGCCCGAAGAGCTTGGCTTCGAGCTCCTGGAGCCGCTCAGGCTTCTGTTCAAGGACGAGGTGCGCGAGGTGGGCCGTGT
>PWTC01000094.1 GCA_003563005.1 Candidatus Acetothermia bacterium | reverse complement strand
GGGGGTTGACGCGGCATGTTCGCATCGCTAGTATCGTTTGCCGGCCGAGGTGGCGGAATTGGCAGACGCGCTGTCTTGAGGGGGCAGTGGGCCACGTGCCCGTGTGGGTTCAAATCCCACCCTCGGCACCATTCCTCATGTCCGTGACCATTGTTCTGGACGTCATGGGGGCCGATCGCCCCCCACACGAGCTCGTGACGGGTGCCCTCAAGGCGGCCGCACGACTGCCGGTCCATCTGGTGATCGCCGGTCGCCGGCGGTCTGTGGAGCCCTACCTTCCGCCGGATGCGCCCGCAGAGATCCTGGATTGCGAGCAGGTGGTGGAGGCAAGCGATGCGCCTGTGGGGGCGATCCGCAAGCGGGCCAGTTCGCTGGTGCGGGGCATGGAGCTCTTGAGGGCGGGCAAGGCCGACGCGTTCCTCTCACCGGGCAACACGGGGGCGGTCGTGGGGGCGGCCCTCCTTATGCTGGGACGGTTGCCCGGCGTGCAGCGACCCGGCCTGTGTGCTTCGCTTCCCACCCTGCCCGGCCGCGAGATCCTGGTGGTGGACGCCGGCGCGAACGCGGACCCCAAGCCGCAGCATCTCCTGCAATATGCGGTGATGGGGCGGTTGTACGCGCAGGACCTTCTGGGGACGGAGGAACCCAAGCTCGGACTTCTCAACATCGGCACCGAACCGGGCAAAGGGAACCGGCTGATCCGCGCCGCAAGCAGGCTCCTTGAACACGTCCCAGGCTTCTCCGGCAACGTCGAACCGCATGATCTCCTGCTCCATCGTCCGGTCGATGTGGTGGTGTGCGGGGGGTTCTCCGGCAACCTCGCCATCAAGGCGCTGGAGGGCGGAGCTGAGCTTGTCCTGGAGATGCTGCGGGCGTCCATCGGGGGAACGCGAAAGAGCAGGTTGGGCGGGTTGCTGCTCCGCTCCTCGTTTCGGGAGCTGGCACTGCGTCTGCGGTACGACCGCTACAACGGTGCCCCCCTGCTAGGTGTACGTCGGCCGGTCGCGGTCGCGCACGGGCGCTCTTCGCCGGAGGCCATGGAAGGTGCGGTCGCACGGACGTTCTGGGCAGTAAGGTCGGGGTTGCTCGAAAGGCTGGCACGCGCGGTGGCGGAGGGAACCCCGACGGGGACGGGGAGTTGATCAACCTCCGGGTCGCCGGCACGGGCTCCTACCTCCCGCCTACGTGCGTGACGAACGAGGAGCTGGCCCGGAAAATGGAGACGAGCGACGAGTGGATCCGCTCGCGCACCGGGATCCGTGAACGACGTCTCCTCGCTGCGGGCGACGTTCCTTCGGACATGGGTGTGGAGGCGGCCCGGCGCGCGCTGCTCGCTGCGGGGCGGACGACGGAGGACATCGGCCTGCTCATCGTCGCCTCGAACGTGTTCGAGCAACCGGTGCCCGGTACGGCACCCTTTATCTCCAAGGGTCTCGGCCTTCCTGGCGATGTGCCGTTCCTCGATCTCATGGCGGGCTGCTCGGGCTTCGTGTTCGCGGTGGCGGTCGCGGGTGGCATGCTCTCCTCGGGCACGGCGCGGTCGGTGATGGTGGTGGGCCACGAAGCGTTGTCACGGTTCGTCAGTTGGGAGGACCGCAGCACATGTGTCCTGTTCGGCGATGGTGCCGGTGCGGTGTTGCTCGAGCCTGCCGCTGGCGAGAGCGGCATCCTTGGGGTCTCCCTACATGGCGATCCGAGCAAGGTCCACCTCTTGCGTATTGAGAGCGGAGGGGTGCGGGCGCCTTCCACGGTGGAGGACGTTCGGCAAGGGCGGCACTTGCTGAAGATGGAGGGCGAGGGTGTGTTCCGCTCGGCGGTGCACATGATGGTCCGCGCCAGCCTGGAGGCCCTGGCCCACGCCGGGCTGGGAGTGGAGGATGTGGACTGGTGGATCCCCCATCAGGCCAATGTGCGCATCATCGAGGCTTTCGCTCGACGCCTGGCCATACCGGAGAGCCGGGTATTCGTCAATATCGACCGCGTGGCGAACACGTCGACCGCATCCATCCCGATTGGGTTGGACGAACTGGTACGCGCCGGGCGTGTACGGGAGGGGGATGTGCTCGCCTTGACGGCCTTCGGCGCTGGTGCCTCCTACGGCACGGTGGTGCTGCGGTGGTAGCTTGCCTGTTCCCCGGCCAGGGGTCACAGCGGTTCACCCTGCCGGAGTCCGTGTTCGAGGAGGCGTGGGTGGGCGCCGTGGAGGGGCGTGCCGATCAGGCCGCGGGCAAGCCTCTGGGGGAGGCCGTTCGCGGACGAGCCGAGGATCTCTCGCGAACGGAGCTGGCGCAGCCGGCTCTCCTTCTCCTTGAGTGGCTGGCATGGGAGGCGCTGATGCGTCAGCGAACTCCGGTGGAGGCGGTGGCGGGCCACTCGCTTGGTGAGTACGCGGCCCTGGCCGCGGCCGGGGTGGTCGCCTGGGACGAGGCGATCCAGCTCGTCAGCTGGCGGGGGCGGCTGATGCAGGAAGCAGCGGATGCGCGTCCCGGGGGCATGGTGGCGGTGCTCGGGCTCGACGCGTCGCAGGTACGGGAGCTCGCGGCAAGCATGGGTTGCCACCTGGCCAACCTCAACGCACCACAGCAATCGGTCGTGGCCGGAGGGGAAGCCGATCTGGCCCTTCTCACCGAGGAAGCGACATGCCGGGGCGCTAAGGCCGTTCGTCTTGCGGTGAGCGGGGCCTTTCATTCGCCGTTCATGGCGGAGGCGGGAGCGCGGATGGTGGCGCGCATCCGGAAGGTGCCGTTCGCCGAACCACGGATCACGGTGATCTCGAGCGTCTCCGGCCGGGCCGAGCACGAGCCCGAGCGGCTCAAGGAGCTCCTGTGTGTGCAGATGACCTCCCCGGTGCTATGGTCCGCGGTGGTGGAGCAGCTGGCCGCGCTGGGCGTGCTCGAGGCGGTCGAGACAGGCCCTGGACAGGTGCTCACCAAGTTGGGGCGTGGGCAGTGCGAGCAGGTGGCGTTCCGGACGTTCGAGGAGGTGTGGAAGGCTGGTGGACGCTAGAACGGTGGTCATCGCTGGCGGTACGTCGGGGATCGGACTGGCAGCAGCTCGGGGCCTGATAGAGGAAGGGGCGCAGGTGGCGCTGCTGGCGCGGTCGGAGGCGCGGGGTCGTGAAGCGGAGCAGGAGCTGGGGGCTCGTGCCAGGTTCTTCACCTGTGATGTCGGGGCCGAAGACTCCGTGGACGGCGCGTTTCGCGCTGTCGACGATTGGGCTGGACCGGTGGAGCAGCTGGTCTTCGCCGCCGGGCACGCCAAGGACAAGCTGTTCCTCAGGATGCGCCCCGACGACTGGGAGGAGGTACTGCGGGTCCACCTGACGGGCGCATATCTCTGTGCGCGGGCCGCATTGCGGCGCATGGCCAAGGCACGGCGCGGAGCCATGGTGTTCCTCTCCTCGGTGGTCGGCACGACGGGCAATGTGGGGCAGGCCAACTACGCAGCGGCCAAGGGGGGCATGGTCGCCCTGGCGCGGAGCCTGGCGCAAGAGGCGGGCCCTTGGGGGATCCGTGTGAACGCCGTTGCACCGGGGTTCATCGCCACCCCGATGACTGCAGGCATTTCGGATGACTTGCGCGATCGATATGTGGCGCGGATCCCGCTTGGGCGTGTCGGCCGTGCGGAGGAAGTCGCCGACCTGATCGTGTTCTTGCTATCGGACAAAGCGTCCTATATAACAGGGCACGTGTTCCACGTGGACGGGGGCTTGGCCCCTTGCGAATGACCTTGCAGCCCGGTACAACCAGCGAGCTACAGGAGGTGCAGGACGAATGAGCGAGATTGCGGATAGGGTGAGGGAAATCATCGCGGAGCAGCTGCTCGTGGATGCAGAGGACGTCACCGACGAAGCCTCGTTCGTCGAGGATCTGGGGGCCGACTCGTTGGACACGGTCGAGCTGATCATGGAGTTCGAGGACGAGTTCGGGGTGGAAATCCCGGACGAGGACGCCGAGAAGGTCCAGACCGTGGGCGAGGCCGTCAGTTACATCGAGCGGCTGGTCCAGGAGAAAGAGGCGGCCGAAGGCGACGCGTAGAGCCGTAGCTACGGGCTCCGTGCTGCGTCGTCTCTCTGGCGTGCTCGCCGACGGTTCGCTCCATGATGGAACACGTATATGTGGAGTCGCTGGCTTCCCATGTGGGCCAAGAGGTCCATCTCAAGGGATGGGTGGCCGGCAAGCGGTCCTCTGGCAAGGTCCGGTTTCTCCTCCTTCGCGACGGGACGGGGATGGTCCAATGTGTGGTAACTCCTGGTGCCGATTCGGCTTCCTTCTCCCTGGCTGAGGAGCTCCCGCTCGAAGCCTCCGTGGAGGTGTGGGGGACGGTTCGTGAGGACGCACGGGCGCCTGGGGGGCACGAGCTTTCGCTGACGCGGGTGCAACCTGTTCACATTCCCTCCGAGGACTTCCCCATCGCGCTCAAGGAGCACGGCGTGGGGTTTCTCATGGAGCACCGCCACCTGTGGATCCGCATGCGCCGGCAGGTCCCCATCCTTCGGCTTCGGGACGGAATCCTGTGGGCCAGCAGACAGTTCTTCAAGGAGCGGGGGTTCGTGGCGACCGAGTCGCCGATCCTGGTGGGGACCTCTGTGGAAGGCACGACGACGCTGTTCACGCTCGACTACTTCGGGCGGCCAGCTTATCTGTCGCAGTCCGGGCAGCTCTATCTGGAGGCCACGTGTGCTGCACTGGGCAAGGTCTACTGGATCGGGCCCACCTTCCGCGCCGAGAAGTCCAAGACCCGAAGGCATCTCACGGAGTTCTGGATGCTGGAGGCCGAGGTGGCGTTCCTCGAGCACGAGGGGAACCTAGTATTGCAGGAGGACCTCGTGCGGTACATCGTGGAGTACGCGGCGAGCGAGCACGCCGCTGATCTCGAGGCACTGGAGCGCGATCCGCGCGTGCTGCTCGATCAGGTGAGCGAGCCCTTCGCGCGGGTGACGTACGCCGAGGCCGTACAGCTGGTGCGAGAGGCGGGCGTCGAGATGGAGGAGGGCGATGACCTTGGGGCGCCGGCTGAGGACGCGATCTCGAAGCACTTCGGGCGGCCGGTGTTCGTGGAGCGGTTCCCCGCACAGATCAAGCCCTTCTACATGAAGCGTGCACCGGACAACCCGCATCAGGCGCTCTGCGCGGATCTGATCGGGCCGGAGGGCTACGGCGAGCTGATCGGAGGCTCGCAGCGGGTGGACAGCGAGGAGGAGCTGGAGCGGCAGCTTCGCGAAGCCGGCCTTCCTCTTGAGCCGTACAAGTGGTACGTGGATCTACGCAAGTGGGGGTCGGTGCCTCATTCGGGCTTCGGGCTGGGCGTCGAGCGAACGGTGGCCTGGATCTGCGGTCTGGCTCATCTTCGTGAGGCGATCCCCTTCCCGCGCATGCTCGACCGGATCGACCCTTAGGTCGCGGCACACCCTGCACTGAGTTGGGACTACCAGATCTCCTCGGGCGATGAGCGAGCTGGATGCCGGCTGAAGGGGCAGCTCTGGAGGCCGTCGTGTTCGGAACCCACTCAGGGGGTCTGGTCTGCCCGGGGTGGGCTGCCCTCCGGCGCCGCAGGCTCTCGCATGGCGTAAGGGAAGAAGAGCATGAGCCCTAGGGCGATGGCAAGATCTCCAAGGCTGAAGGCGGTGGCGAGCGGTACGCGCTCTGGGAGATACAGCCAGTCGCCGAGGATGCTGAGCCGTGTGGTTTCGTCCATGCGCACTACGTTACCTATCTGTCCATGGGTCTCGAGGGCTGCTGCGGCCCGGTGGGCCCCCCCGCGAGACAGCGCCTCCGGGCTGGCGGGCATCAGACCGCCGTTGGCGGCGATGACGAGCAGGTTTGCAGCGAGGCCCACGGCCATCACCAGCAGCGGCCAGTGACGACGGTTGCCCCACAAGAAGAACGCGAGCAGGCCGTAGGAGGCGAGGTGGAACCAGACGGTTCCCCAGGGGATCAGCGGGCCGATCCTTCCCAAGGGGAAGATCAGCAGTTGGATCAGCAGGGCCAGGGCGACGAGGTACCCAAGTCGAAGCCGACGGGACTCGATGTTGCGCAGCCGGCCGCCGGTCAGCCAGCCGAGGATGAGCCCCGGGGGAACTGCCCAAAGGAGGATCATGCCCCTTCCTCCGCTTCCTTTCTAAGCTCCAAGACGCGGAGGAGCGCGCCCACCACCTTGGGGTCGAGCTGTCTGCCCGACATCTTGCGGATGATGTCCAGGGC
>PWTC01000077.1 GCA_003563005.1 Candidatus Acetothermia bacterium | reverse complement strand
TTGCGATGGGCGATGGGCTACCGCTTGGTGCATCCCTGCTGACCTGCAAGGAACTGACGGTCAAGGAGATCCATCCAGCGCTCATCACACCTACACGGTTCGAGGGAACCCAGAAGATCTGTGACAAGGACCCGATCTTCTTCGGGCGTCCCGAGATACGGATGCAGGCCGAGGAGACGACGGTTCGCCTGTCCACAGATGGCGAGACCATCAGGCAGGTCGTCGGGGCCCTGCGCTACACGAGCCCCGAGCTGGTCACGGTGGCCGCTGTCGAGGCGGTACGGCCCTACCGTGTGGTCAGCAGCGAGATCGACGAAGAGGAAGGACTGGTCGCGTTCACGCTGGAGGTGCCCGGAGCGCCGCAAGCGGGCAGGATGTTGAACGTCACGTTCGCCCGGGCGCTCCCGGATGCTGAAGACACCGCCACTGAGGACGAGGAGAACGGCGCAGCTGCGGATGAGGCAGATGCGGCCGCCCCTGGCGAGGAGGAACCCCTTGAGATCCAGGTCACACTCGATATCAAGAAGCTGATCGACACTGCAGGGATCGAGCTCCCCTTCAACGTGCCCACCCGCACGGTGACGGTGATCTTGCCGGTGCCCGAGGAAGACGAGGAGTGATGTGGACGCGGCGGAGGGTCTGAAGAAGATCGCGTGGGCAGAGGCGCATATGCCTCTGCTCGCGCGGATTCGTGACAGGTTCGCGGTTGGGCGACCCTTGGGTGGCCATAGGGTGGGTGTTGCCCTCCACCTTGAGGCGAAAACGGCTGCGCTGATCCGCACGTTGCGAGAGGGTGGGGCGGAGCTCTTCGTGGTCGGCTCCAACCCGCTCTCCACACAGGACGATGTGGCCGGTGCGCTCGATGGGATGGAAGGCATCCAGGTGCGCGCCCGCCGTGGTGAGTCGCTCGAGGCGCACCACGCTAATGTGGACTGGTTACTGGATAACTCGCTGACACTCATCGTCGAGGACGGGGGGGATGTGAGCGTGCGGCTCGTCGAACGCGGCTCGCACACCGCTCCCGAACTCATAGGCATCTGCGAGGAAACGACCACGGGTGTGGAGCGCCTCCAGGAACTCGAGGCCGATGGCCTGTTACGTGTGCCGGCGTTCGCCGTCAACCAAGCGCGGATGAAACACCTTATCGACAACCGCTACGGTACCGGGCAGTCGACATGGGGTGCGATCATGGGCGCCACGAACCTGCTCGTCGCCGGGAAGAACGTGCTGATCGTCGGCTATGGCTGGTGCGGGCGTGGTCTTGCGCTGCGCGCCGCGGGACTAGGGGCACGGGTGTTCGTCTGTGAGAGCGATCCGGTGAAGGCTGTCGAAGCAGCCATGGAAGGGTACCGCGTCGTCACCCTGGTCGAAGGCATGCGACTGGCCGACTTCGTCGTCACCGCGACAGGGAGGCCCGGGGTTGTGGGCGAGGAGGCTTTGGCGGCAGCCAAGGACGGCGCTGTGCTGGCCAATGCAGGGCATTTCGGATATGAGTACGATAATGCGGCGCTTGCGGCGATGGCGTCCGGCCCGACCGAGGTGCGGGCGGGCGTGGAGGCCTACGCGCTGCCGGGTGAGCGCAGCGTGTACCTGCTCGCCCGGGGGGAGCTTGTCAACTTGGCGTGGGGCGATGGCCATCCTGTGGAGATCATGGACATCTCCTTCGCCTTACAGGCGATGGCAGCCGAGTACCTGGTCGTGCACCAGCAGGAGCTGCCGATGGGTGTCCATCCCGTTCCAGACGCCTTGGACGACGCAGCGGCACGACTGGTGCTCGAGCACTTGAGGTCAGAGTAGAGGTTGTGACAACGGTGACTACCGGGGGAGGCCGAGCCCATCGGCCTCAGGGAGGGAGTGTAGATGGGAAAACGTGAAGTACTGGAAGGTGTGCTCAAGCAAATCCGAAAGTCCTATGGGGACGGGTCGATCATGTGGCTGGGCCAGGATGCTGTAGCCGCGGGCGTCGACGTGATCCCCACGGGCTCGCTTTCCTTGGATGTCGCGCTCGGTGTGGGCGGTGTGCCCCGGGGCCGCATGGTGGAGATCTTCGGGACAGAAGGCTCAGGCAAGACTACGCTTGCACTCCACATCATCGCGGAAGCACAGCGGCTAGGCGGAACCGCGGCGTTCGTGGATGCTGAGCATGCGCTCGATCCGCATTACACCCGGGCGATCGGGGTAGATCTTGACCAGCTCCTCCTGTCCCAACCTGGCTCCGGAGAGCAGGCGCTCGAGATCACCGAGCAACTGGTCCGTTCGGGCGCGGTGGACGTGGTCGTGGTCGACTCGGTGGCCGCACTGGTACCCGAGGCGGAACTCCAGGGGCAGATGGGGGATGCGCAGGTCGGACTTCAGGCGCGCCTGATGTCCCAGGCGATGCGTAAGCTGGCGGCCGCCATCTCGCAGTCGAAGACTGTGGTCGTCTTCGTCAACCAGATCCGTTCGACGATCCAAGCCGGCCCCTGGGGTCCCGGTACCACGACCTCGGGAGGGCGGGCGCTGAAGTTCTATGCTTCCACCCGGCTCAATATTTGGCCTGAGGGGAAGATCACCGAGGGAGACGAGCGCGTGGGGATGCGGGTACATGTGCGGGTGGTGAAGAACAAAGTCGCCCCTCCTTTCCGTGAAGCGGTGTTCGACATCATCTACGGGAAGGGAATCGTGGCCGAACGTGACCTGCTCAACGCAGGAGCGGAGCTCGGGGTGATCACCCGATCGGGCTCGTGGTACTCCCACGGCGACACACGCCTCGGGCAGGGCGTGACCCAGGCGGCTCAGGCGTTGGTGGACAAACCTGAGCTGGCCAAGGAAATCCGTGCGGCGATTAGGGAAGCAGCAGGCCTGACGCGACCCGCTGAACCATCTGATGAGTCCGGATGAACGAGCCTGGCGCGCGGCGCTCCGTCTACTGGCGGAGCGCCCGCGCACGGTGACCGAACTCAGACGCCGACTGCGGGGCAAGGGCTTCGGGACCGAGACGATCGACAAGGTGGTCGAGGCAGCCGAGGCCGGCCAGTTGGTGGACGACCGGGCGTTCGCCAAACTCTACGCCGAGGACAGACTGATGTCCCGCCCCTGTGCGCGGGCGCTGCTCATGGATGAACTCATCCGACGCGGCATCGCTGCCCCGGTCGCCCGACAGGCGACGGAGAACGCGCTTCCCGAAGCGAGCGAGCTTGATCTGGCACGGCGAGCATTGGAAGCGGGGTTGCCGCGTTGGCGTGGGCTGTCGCCCCAGGTGGGGCAGCGCCGGGCCGCGGCCTTCCTCCAGCGCCGAGGATTCCGACCTGATGTGGTACGGGAAGCCGTGCAGCGGCTTCCAGGGGCACCATGGAGACACGAATCGGACTAGGAATCGACTTTCACCGGTTGACATCGGGCCGGCGGCTCGTCGTCGGGGGGGTGGAGATTCCCTGGGAACGAGGCCTTGCAGGCCATTCCGATGCCGACGTGCTGGTCCATGCCGTCTGTGACGCGCTTCTCGGCGCGGCGGCGCTGGGGGACATCGGAACGCATTTCCCTCCCGGAGAACCGGCGTTCAAGGACATTCCCTCGCTCGAGCTGCTGGCGCGGGTGGGCCGGCTGCTGGAGGACGCCGGTTGGAAGCCGCTTCAGGTGGACGCGGTAGTCGTTGCGGAGGCGCCGCGGCTTGTCCCGCACACAGCCCACATGCGTGCGCGTATGGCTGAACGGATCGGGCTGCCGCCAGCGCAGGTATCGGTGAAGGCCACGACGTCCGAAGGCATGGGCGCGATGGGCCGCGGCGAGGGCATGGCCGCCTGGGCAGTGGCGCTCATCGGACCAGGCGCAGCACATCCCAGAACGTGATCAAGAGCAGTCCCGCGATCAGAAGCAGGAACCCTACCGTGTGGATCGCGTTCTCCACCGCGGGTGACACACGGCGGCGCGTGATCATCTCCCATAGCGCGAAGGTCATGCGCGCCCCGTCCAGAGCTGGGAACGGAAGCAGGTTGATAATGGCCAGATTGAGGCTGAGCAGGGCCACCAGCATGAGCGTGGCCCAGGCACCTGCCTGGATGCCCTGTGAGAGAATACCCGCAATCCCGACCGGGCCTGCGACTGCCTCACCCGCCGGCACCTCCCGCGTGACCAGCGCCCGGATTCCCTCCACGAAACCGACGAGCACGCTTCCAAGCTGTCGAAAGGCCAAGGGTACGCCGGCTGCCCCGGGCCGGACGTGGACGGCGGGCAGTTCCGCGAACTCCACGCCTGCAGACAGCGCGGCCAGTGGGTCATCCGGCAGGTCCAGGTCGATGCGCGTGCCCGCCCGTTCCACCGTGAACTGCCCGCATCCTCTGTCGTGGATCACCCCCACGAGCTCATGGAGGGTGCCGACCGGCGCGCCGCAGACCTCCACAATGCGGTCCCCTGACTGAAGCCCTGCCATCGCCAGCGGCGCGTCGGGTTCCAGGTCGATGACCTCCGTCAACGCTGCCCAGGTGCCGAAGTATGCCCCCAGTCTGTAGAGTTCGGCTTCGTCGCTGTAGACCGGCTCCACAGTGACGGTCACCCGTTCCCCGCCGCGCATCAGTTCCAGGCGCACCGGATCGGGTGCCGCGGCTTGGATGGCCGGACCCACGTCCTCGGGAAACCAGATCGACCGATCCCCGATGGCGAGCACGTGGTCGCCTGCCTGCAGGGAGTCTTGGGCGGGCATGTCCGGGACGAGACCGGCCACCTGGACCCGAGGAATGCCAAGGCTCCATGTCGCCGCGAGCAGGATCATCAGAGCAAGGAGGACGTTAGCGGCAGGTCCTGAGGCCGAGAGCAAGAACCGAGCCCAGGCGGGGCGACCGTGGTAGGTCCTATCCGGGGGCACCTCCAGACTTGATCCGGGCTCGCCGGCCAGGCGCACGAACCCCCCCAGCGGCAGCAGACGGACGGAGTAGAGCGTCTCCCCGCGCCGGCGCCTCCAGAGGGGGGGGCCGAACCCGATGGCGAACTCCTCTACGGCCATGCCGAGGGCCTTGGCGGCGAGGAAGTGGCCGCCCTCGTGAATGCCTACGAGCAACAGAATGGAACCGATGAACACCAACAGTGTGGTCATGATGTACGCCTCGCCTCCAACCTCAGCACGCGCTCGGCTCCAGGGCGGACCTTGCACCGATCCGCGATCCTCGTGCCCACCGGCCAGACGATTCCCTGGCTGTCGCACAGAATAGGCCAGCTGTTTCGTGCGGGACGGGGCACGCCGGCCTCCGCGAGTAGATCCTTAAGCGACTTCGTTCCTCGCATCCCTAAGGGGCTGAATCGGTCTCCCGGCCGTCGCGAACGCACATAGAGGGGCATACGCACCGACTCCGGATCCGCATGAGCGACGTAAGGGTCAGGCGATCGGAGTTCCCCGGGTCGGGCAACGCTCGCCACCGAGATCCTCCAACCCAGGTCTGGAAAGCTGATCGTGCTTCCTAGCGGGACTTCCTGCGGCGCGAGCGGCCCCGCCGGCGACCGCACGAACTGGAGCCGATCCTTGTGCGCCGAAGCGCGTACGTTCCGCGGCAGGCACGTCTCTCCCTGCCCGCGGTCCACGAGTTCCTGCAGCGCCCTGATGTGTACCTCCCGGAGCCCACGGTGCCCTCCCAGCGCGGCGGCTGCTTCCTCACGCAGGATGAGGGCGCGCACCGAACGGGGCAAGTCGCGGAGCTGTGCCAGACGCAGTACACCACCCTCGGCGACGTCTGCTCTCGCTCGGGCCGCTGCCCAGTCGAGAACCTCACATGCCTCTCCCCAGAGGCGTCCCGTCCGGGCGAGCGCCGCCTCCACGCGTGGGTTGAAGCGGGCCAGCGAGGGTAGGAGTTCGAGACGGACAGCATTTCTCCGCAGTCGGGTGTCCAGGTTTGTCGGGTCATCCCGATACGCGATGCCGTGCTGAGCACAGAAACCACGTGTCTCCTGGCGGTCGCAGGCGATAAGAGGGCGCACATAGGGAGGTCGCCAGGCACGCATCCCCCGGAGTCCGCTGGGACCGGCGCCCCGCAACAGGTGGAGCAGAACCGTCTCGGCCACATCCGTGCGCGTGTGTCCCAGCGCAATGCGTTCCGCGCCGCATGCAGCGGCTGTGGACTCCAGAAAGGCGTGTCGGGCCATCCGTGCTGCCTCCTCGAGGTTGCGTCCTTCCCCGCGCCGCAGCGCCGGAACGTCTCCGGAGCCCCGCACCAACTCGAGCTTGAGTTCTTGAACAGCCGTCTCGACAACAGCCAGGTCAGCTGCGCTATCGGCGCGGATTCGGTGGTCGAAATGGGCCACGGTCAGGTGGAGCTCCAGTGACTCACGAAGCCAGTACAGCGTGTAGAGGAGGGCCATGGAGTCGGCCCCGCCCGAGACAGCGATCAGTACGTGTGTCCCGCTCGGCAGCAGCGAATGCTCCGCGACCGTCGCCCGTACCTTGTCGAACATCCTGGATCCATTGTGCGGCTGTGCGGGCGCGGTCGCCAGCGTGTTGCCGGGGAGCAGAATCGGGCTGACGATCCTAGAAGCGGAGCGCGACGCCCGTGGGACGGACCTCCAACGCCAGTCCCTCCAGCCTCAATGCGACCTGGTAGGCGTCGACTGCCGAGTAGGCCGCCCACACGGTGTGGGCGGTGCCGGTGACCCACCAACCGTACCATGGCAGTGCGCGCGCTAGATACCAGGATCCCACGATAATCCCGATGTCGATGACGAAATGCACCACTGCCTTTTGGTACTCGCCGTTGAGGTACTGACCCAGTCCCGGAAGGACGAACGAAGCAAAGCCATGGAGGATCGGCGTGAGCGGGGGTGGCTCAGCACTTGGCTGCGCGCACACCGTCGCCCCCACCAACAGAAACACCGCTAGAAAGCATGCCACGATTCGTACCATCGTACCTCCCTTTCAGTTGCCCTCGATCTTGGCCAACACCTCGTCGGGGATGTCGAAGTTGGCCACGACCTCCTGGACATCGTCGTGCTCGTCCAGTTCGTCTACCAACCCCAGCAGGCGCTCGGCCTCGCGCCCGTCGACCCGCACCGTGGCCCTGGGCACCCAGCGGAGCTCAGCCCACGCCACATCGATGCCCGCCTCTCGCAGGCCGTCGCGCACCCTCGCCAGGTCGGTCGGCTGCGTGTAGAACGTTAGACCACCGTTCTCTTCGAAGTCCTCGGCCCCATGCTCGATGGAAGTGAGCACGACATCCTCCTGCCCCATGTCCTCGGGCAGTGTCTCTACGTGGACAACGCCGCGACGGTCGAACTGCCAGGCGACGCAACCTTCGGTCCCCAGCGATCCTCCGCGGGTGTCGAATATGTGTCGCACAGCGGCAGCGGTCCGGTTGCGGTTATCCGTGAGGGCCCGCAGGAGTATGGCCACTCCCCCGGGTCCGTATCCTTCGTAGTTGACCTCCTCGAAGCGGGCCCCGTCCGCCTCTCCGCTGGCGCGCTTGACCGCCCGCTCGATGTTGTCCTTGGGCATGTTCGCCGCGCGCGCCCGCTCAATCGCCGAGGCCAGCGTCGCATTGGTCGCCGGGTCGGGATCCTCCCGCGCTGCGACCATGATCTCCCTGATCAGCTTGGCGAACATGCTCGAGCGTTTCTTGTCCTGCCGCTCCTTGCGGTACTTGATGTTCGCCCACTTGGAATGACCTGCCATGCGTCCCTTCCTTTCGCACAGATGATAAGCGCTGGCCGCTTGCAGCGGCAACCGTTGTTGGCGTGAGCCGACCGAGAGGTGGACACTGTACCCATGGACGCAGGGAGCAAAGCAGCGGAGCTCATCCGCCGAGGCAGGAGCATCTGGGCGCTCACCGGCGCGGGTGTGAGTACGGCCTCGGGGATCCCTGATTTCCGTGGCCCGGGAGGCCTATGGGAGAACGTCGATGCAGAGCGTGTATCCAGCATCGAGGGGCTACAGGAGGAACCCGAGGCCTTCTACAGGTTCTGGCTCTGGCGGTTCGAGGTGATGCGGCAGGCCGCGCCCAATCCTATCCACACGCTTCTGGCCGAGCTGGAGTCGGCGGGGATGCTCTCGGGGGTCATCACCCAGAACATCGATGGGCTGCACCGTGCAGCGGGCAGTAGGAACGTCCTGGAGGTGCACGGACATGTCCGCTCAGGTTCGTGTCTGGGGTGCGGGCGCTCCCGCCCATACGACTGGATCACGGACCAGGTCGAAGCCGCAGGCGTCGCCCGCTGCGGGTGCGGCGGCCTCGTCAAGCCTGACGTCGTGCTGTTCGGAGAGGGGCTGGGAGCGACGTTCGACGAGGCTCACCGATCGGCGGGTGGCGCGGACGTGCTCCTCGTGATGGGAACGTCTCTCATGGTATGGCCGGTCGCCGGGCTCGTTCCGTTGGCCGTCTCCCGTGGGGCGGCGCTCATCATCGCAAACGCCCAGCCCACGTCGTACGATCACCTGGCCGACGTCGTGCTGAAGGGGGATCTGATCGAGATATGTCGGGAACTACGCGTGTGCCTGGTGGAGGACGAATAAGGGAACTTGCCGAGATCCTGGAGTCGCGCGCTTGGACCCTCGCGGCAGCCGAGTCGTGCACCGGAGGACTCGTCGCGGCTCGCATCACAGACCGTCCGGGGGCCTCCGCGTACTTCGTCGGGGCGGTGGTCGCGTACGCTAACACAGTCAAGCAGTCGACCCTCGACGTGCCCGGCTCCATCCTGGAGCGCCAGGGCGCTGTGTCCGTCGACTGCGCCCGAGCGATGGCTGAAGGAGTGCGCCGCGCCCTGGGCGCAGATGTGGGTTTGGCCACCACCGGGATCGCCGGACCCGATGGCGCCACGCCTGAGAAGCCTGTGGGACTAGTCTACGTGGCCTGTGCCTGCCCGGATGGAACCGATGAGGTACGTGAGCTCAGGCTCGGAGGAACGCGTGCGGAGATCCGGAGCGCCGCCGTCGAAGCCGTGCTGGAGCTCGCGCTGGAGGTGCTGCAGTCTTGTGGACGTTGAGTCGCCCCAGCCGGACGCCAGCGTGTGTGGGGGGATCCTCAAGGCCCGCGGGGGACTCCGGCAAGAGGCCATGGTAGAGCTGCTGATCGTCGCCTGGGACGGCGCGGATCCGGATCTCCTCGCGAAGTGGATGGCCGAGGGAGAGCTCCCCGTGCTCCGCGAACTCGTGACTCATGGCGCCTGGGGTCCCTTGGAGAGCACGATCCCCCCGATGACGCCGCCTGCTTGGGGGACGTTTCATACCGGATGCGGGCCAGGCAGGCATGGCATCTTCGGGTGGGCGGCTACAGCCACGGCCAGCTACACGCCGCCCCTCGTCGACGGGCGAGCGCTTTCCGCGCCGACCTTCTGGGAGCTGCTCTCTCGGGACCGTAGGGTCGGCGTGATGGGCTTTCCCCTGACCTACCCTGTACGTGCAGTCGACGGGTTCTGGCTCCCTGGACTGCTTTCTCCGCCCGATGCAGATGGGCACCCCCCGGGCATCATGGCACATGTGCGCCGACACGTGCCTCAGTACATGTTCAGTCCGCCGGATTACGCGCACACGTTGGAACGGGGTGCTTGGGTACAGAGACTGGCGCAGTTGACCCTGGACCAGAGCCGCGCCGCGCTTGCCCTGGCAGAGACCCACCAGCCGGCCGTCCTCGGGCTTCATGTACAGACCACCGACACGGTGCAGCACGTGCTGTGGGGGAAGCCCGAGGCGCGCGAGGTGTACCGAGCAGCGGACCGTGGACTGGGTGACCTGATCGAGAAACTCAGACCCCGATGGATAGCGCTGGTCTCCGATCACGGGATGGGGCCGGTGGAGGGGGAGTTCCATGTGAACACGTGGCTGCTTGAGGAAGGGTTCCTCCGCCTCAAGGGAAGGGCTAGCCGAGGGCGGGCCTTCCTGTTCCGGCACGGGTTCACCCCTCGCAACCTGATGCAGCTCGGTCTGAGGATGTACCCACTGGCCCAGAGGTTGGGCCTTGTGCGCAACGCCAACGAGCTCTGGTTCGGGAGTCTAGGCAGGACACTGCGCAGATTCTTCCTCAGTCTTGACGATGTCGACTGGAAACGCAGCGTCGCCTACTCCCAGTGCGACGTGGGAGCGATACGACTGAACCGTGTCGGGCGCGAGCCACAGGGGATCGTGCAGCCTCAAGATGAAGGTCCCGTATTGCGCCAGCTGGAGGAGGCGCTGCGAGAGCTGCGTACGCCCGACGGCGAGAAGCTGGTGGACTTCTGTGCACGGGGAAGCGAGATATACAAGGGACCGAAGGCTGCTCTCGGCCCTGAGCTCGTGTTCCTGTCCCGTGGACTTCGCTGGATGGGCAAGGGTCTCGGGGGCTTCCTGCAGCGTGAGAGGTTCTACCCTCCTCCGCTACCTGGGGGACACCGCCTGGATGGGACCTGGGCTCTGCACGGGGCGGGGGTCACCCCGGGCAATACCGCGCGGCTCTCCCTGGCGGACATCGCGCCGACGATGCTGGCGCTGCTCGGTGTGCCCGTGCCGACCTGGATGGACGGTAGGCCAGCGACTGAGCTGTTCGAAGGAGGCCTGGACTTCTTGCGTGCTGATCTGCCCGACTCCCAGACGGACTTGCAGGCCGAGGACGACACGCTGGAACGACTGCGAGGGTTGGGGTATCTATAGGGTCATGCCACGGAAGCGGGGGCTGCTGTTCTCCGTGCTCGCTGTCGGAGGCTTCTCCCTCCTCGGGTTCTTCATCTATGTCAGCGGTCCTCGGATGATCCTGGACCAACTGATGCAGGTGGGGGCCGTGGGGTTCATCACCGTGTTGTGCAATGTCCTCGCGTTCCTCCTGGCTTGGCTGCTCAGCTGGACCGTGCTGTTGCGCTCGGCGGGAATCCGAGTACCGTGGCGCACCGCTATCGGTGCGCTGCTGGCCGGCTTCGCCGTCAGCTACGTGACGCCCTCGATGCACCTGGGGGGTGAACCTGTCCGCGCCTACGCGGTGGCCCGCAAGGCCGAGCTTCCGGTGGCCCAGGTCATGGCGACGGTCGTTCTGGAGCGCCTTCTCGCCGGGGTCGCTGTCCTGGCGGTGGCTGCCATGGGGGGCGTGTTCGTCCTCGCGTCGCATCGGATCACCACCACGGACAAGCAGGGCGTCGCCATAGGCATCGGCATCGCCGCCGCGCTGCTCGCGGTCATACTGGCCTCCTTCTTCCGGGACTGCAGGTGGCTGTCCCGGGCGCTGTCGTACGTTGGACGGCGGTTCCCCAGGTGGAATAGGCTTGTCGCGGCCGCCGCCAGGGTCAGAGAGATGGAGAGGGGGATCTACGACGCCCTCAGCCAGCGGCTCTGGCACACGCTCTGCGCGTTCGTGCTGCAGCTGACAGTGGTGTCGATCAACTTCCTGCGTCCTCAGGTGTTCGCCTACTTCACTCAGCGGGAGCTCTTCAGCTTCTCTCAGCTTTCGACGTACTACACGTTGAACGTATTCCTGACCGGTGTCTTCTGGATCACCCCGGGCGGCGTGGGCATCGCAGAAGGGGGGCGCATCGGGATCCTCGCTCTGGTGGGGGTGTCGGCCAGCGGAGCGATGGCCTTCTCCATGGTGTACCGGCTGGCGGAACTGCTCATCGTCACCGTAGGGGTACTGCTCCTGGTGCGTTGGGGAGCGGTTCGGCTTGCGCGCCCTGCCGTGGGCGTCTCGGATATCAGCCCGGCCTCGGTGGAGCCGGACCGGAACGCTCGGGATTAGCTGGTTCCCGCACATAGCCGTGCCGGTGGGAAGAACCGCGGTATGGAGTGTGCCCGCGTTACGCGTGGCGCCGCGCGGGGAAGCCAACCGTGGCCCCCACCAGGCCGAGGGCCAGGCCGAGGAGGAACCCCAGCACGGTCGCGACCGTCCCGCCGGTTACGAACGTGGGCACTGCCTGGCGTACAGCTGGGACCTCCTGGGCCCACGACCAGACCCCCCAGAAACAGGCTGCGTATAGCACAGCTCCTGCGAGGCCAGCCAGCGCCCCGAACAGCCAGAACGGAACGCGAAGCAACAGCTCGCTGGCCCCTGAGTATCGCAGCAGCGCTAGCTCCTCCCCCCATGCGGCCCCGAGCCCGCGTGCGGCCCACCGGGCCAGCCAAAGGCAGAGAGGCAAGGCCAAAACCAGGCCAACAAGCGCAAGCACCCGTGACGTGGCAGGCAGGCGCGGGGGAGGAGAGGTGGTGAGCTGTATGTGGTCGATGCTCGTGAGCTCACCGAACTGCTCGAGTCGTATCCCCACTTGGCGTTGCACCTCCGGGTCGCGGACCCGGACGACCAGGCTGCGCTGCGCGATCTCCTGGGGCTCTGTCTCTCCTGGGAATCGGAACGTCACTGCGGAAACACCTGGCCAGGACCAGATGTCCCACGCCAGCCGGTTCAGGGAGGACTCGCCCACCGCGGCGTCGGCCGAGGCAACGAGGTAGAACACCGTGCGTGCAGTGTGATCCTCGTCGCGCGTAGGGAGCACGATGACCGCCGTGCCCGCCAGGAGCACCACCGCGATGCTCGCCGCCCAAGCGCCCCATCTGGTCAGCACTCGCCCCAACCCCTTCAGTGCCTCGAGCGCGACGAACAGGCCGGGACTCATGCCATGACCTCCTGTCTGAGATGGACAACGGGAGTGCTTTCTCCGCACCGAGCACGTATCTGTGCGGCCACGTGGGCCTCTCGCGTCGTGATGACGAGGGCGATGCCGGCACGCTGGAGGTGCATCAGAAGATCGATCATCGCCTGGGCCTCGGGCGCCGCCAAGTTGCGCACGGGATCATCGCACAAGAGAAGCGGTGGGTCGGTGACCAACGCCAACCCGAGCGCGAGCTTTCGCGTTTCCAGAGCGGAGAGCTCGGAGGCCGGCCGTTCCACATCATGCACCAGCTCAGAGAGCTCCAATGCGCGCGCAATCCGGTCCTCAGCGTCCTCGTCCGCCAGCCCCAGGGCCTTCAGCTTGAACTCGAGGTTGCCCCGGACGGTGCGAGATCGCAACACGACAGGCTCTTCAGGAAGGTATCCGACCTTGCGGCGCAGGACCGCGACCTTCCGAGGCGACAGGCGTGCCACGTTCCTCCCCAGGAGCAGGATCTGCCCTCCCGTGGAGGGAAGCTCGCGTAGGATGAGACGCAGTAACAGCGTCTTGCCGGAGGAGGGCGGTCCGACGACCACGGCCACCCCTTCCCGCAACACCCCAAACGAAACCTGGTCGAGAACGACCACGCCGTCATCGGTGGCGAAACGCAGCTCCGATACCTGCAGGCTTATGTCCATCGTGCTTGCAGGAACCGCTCCTTTCCCCTGAGGTCACGGACCATGCTTGTTTCTACCAGAAGACCGGCCCGATTGGCAAGTCGTTGTGCGTCCGCTCCTTGACCGTCCCCCAACTCAATCGCTGCCCAGCCGCCCGGCTTCAAGTACGCGGGGAGTCCCGCGATGACCGCTTCCAGCGCGCAAAGCCCGTCAGGTCCGCCATCCAGAGCGCGGCGCGGCTCATGGTCGAAGATCTCTCTGGGCAGCGTGGCAAGCTCTTCGGTCCTGACGTAGGGGGGATTGGCGACGATGAGATCGAACCGGCCCGAGACGGTTGCATACCAGTCCGAGCGCCGCACTTCGACACGGCCTGAGAGCCCCAGCGCGCGAACGTTGCGCCGTGCATACGCCAGCGCCCGCGTTGAGGTGTCCACCGCGAGCACACTGGCCTCTGGAAAGGCACGCGCTACGGCCAGCGCCAGCGCGCCGCTGCCGGTCCCGAGATCGAGACAGCGCACTGGGCGGCCTGCGGGCAGAAGGCTGAGCCCAAGCTCGGCCAGCTCCTCCGTCTCCGGGCGGGGGATGAGCACCCCCGGGCCGACCCACAGCTCGAAGTCGAGGAATCCTGTGTGCCCAGTGAGGTAAGCCAGCGGTACCCCCCGCTCCCGTGCTGCCAGAAACTGTCTGAAGCGGCGCACCAGGGTGGGCGGAAGCACATCGCCCGGCCCCCAACGAGCTCCGATGTCGAACGAGGCATGTCGCCAGAGCCGACGCGCCTCGCGGGCGGGACCTTCAACCCCGGCCTCACGCAGGCGGTCTGTCGCCTGGCGCAGAAGATCCCGAAGTGCAGCAGTACCCCCGTGCGTGCGGCACGCTGCCTGAGCCGTACAATGGGTCACGATGACCATGATATGCCTGAAGGAGGTACGTGTGGTAGCTGGATGGCTGAAGGCCCTGGGACTGCTCGCCTTGGGCGGCTTCGTCGGGGGGTGCGCCTTGCTCGGTTCGCCTGAGGTGCACGTGGACTTCTGGGAACCGGTGATGTGTCCCGATGGCGAGCGGCTTGCCTATGCGGCAAGGGGGGGCTCGGGCTACGACCTGTTCATCCTTGATGTCGCCACCGGGGAGGAACGTCTGCTTGTGCAGCATGAGCGTGATGCTATCTCCCCCAGTTGGTCGCCCGACGGCACACACGTCGCGTACGCGACGATGCTGGAGAAGGACAACTGGGACATCTTGACCGTGGAGGTAGCTACCGGAAGCGTGTTCCGGGTGACGACCGAGCCGTCCGTCGACGTCAACCCGCATTGGACAACCACAGGGTCGATCGTGTTCAACTCCGATCGAGATGGCGAGTGGGCAGCTTATGCGGTGGAGCCCGACGGAACGGACGTGCGCCGATTGTCGCCGGAGCGACCGGAGAGCGACTGAGGCCCTTGGACGTCTCGGGTGTCGTGCTCGCCGCGGGACACTCCCAGCGTATGGGCAGCGCGGGATCCAAAGTGTGGGCCGAACTCCAGGGTCGACCTGTGCTGTGGCACAGCGTTCGAGCGCTCGCCCAGGTGCCCGGCATGGCGGAGATCATCGTGGTGGGAGCCCCCGGCGAACAGGAGAGGGTCTCAATCGCCCTGCGGGAATGTGTCTGCACTGTCCATTGGGTCGTCGGCGGCGCCAGGAGGCAAGACTCCGCATTGGCTGGCCTGCGCGCTGCCCGCGGGGCCTACGTGCTCATGCACGATGCCGCACGCCCACTCGCGGGAGCTGAGCTTGCGGTGCGAGTGCTCAGCGCGGCACGAGTGCATGGGGCGGCAGTGCCTGCGGTGCCCGTGGTGGACACGCTCCGCTATGTATCGGATGCAGCGCGGCTGATCGGGGCAGGGCCCGATCGAATCGGACTGGTGCACATCCAGACACCCCAGGGCTTCGCCCGGGAGCCTCTGTTGGCGGCTTACCAGGCGGCGAAGGAGACAGGCGGTGAACTCACCGATGATGCCGCCGCCGTGCTCGCCGCCGGAGGACAGGTGGCCATGGTCGCAGGTGCTCGTGCGAACCTGAAGATCACGCAGCCGGAGGATCTGGAACTGGCACGTCGCTTGCTCGGAAGGTGATCAATCCTCCGCCCATGCGGGCATCGCACGCATGTATAGCGCTGCCCGCGCGTGCGCCTGTTCCTCGGTGATCCCCTCCTGCCAGCTCCGAATCCATCGGGCTATGCCCGCATGGATCTCCTCACGTGACCTGAGCTGGCCCTCGTCATCCGTGCAGTGCTGGCAGTAAACGCTCTCCTGAGCCGCTCCACCCGGCCCCGCGACAGGGCCTCCGCAGGCGTAGCACATCTTCCCCATGACCATCACCTCGCTTGGACGATTGTAGCTCCGCAGGCACTTGCGGGGTCAATCAGCGCGCCCTCCGGGCGAGGTCCGCGAGCTTCGCCAAGGCCTCGAGCGGAGTGAGACGGTCCGGGTCGAGGTGACGTAGCTCGTCCCGCAGTTCGTCCACCATGGGCTCGAACAAGGGCAGGGCGACCTCCGGCGAGAGGGAAGGCCGCTCGACACGATCGAGCACACGCTCGGCCTCGCGCAGCACCGACTCCGGGAGCTGTGCCAGACGCGCCACATGAAGCCCGTAGCTCCGCTCTGATACGCCCGGAGCAATACGGTGCAGGAAAACCACCTCCCCCTTCCACTCACGTGCCTTCGCGTGGAGGTTGCAGGCTCCGTCGATCTCGTCGGCCAGGCGGGCGAGTTCGCGGTAGTGCGTGGCGAACAGGGTCTTGCCGCGCACCTCCTCCGCGAGGTGGCGTGCGATCCCCCAGGCGAGCGCCATGCCGTCGTGCGTGCTGGTGCCTCGGCCGAGTTCGTCGAGCACGACCAGGCTGCGTTCGGTCGCCCCTCGGAGGATGGCTGCCGCCTCGTGCATCTCGGCCATGAAGGTCGACAGTCCCTCGGCCACCGCGTCGGAGGCTCCCACTCGGGTGTAGATGCGGTCGAACAAGGGCAGCGCCGCCTCCTTGGCAGGTACGAACGAGCCCATCTGCGCCATGAGCGCGATGAGGGCCGCCTGGCGTAGGAAGACCGATTTGCCCGCCATGTTGGGCCCAGTGACCACCGCCAGCCGCGTGTGCTCGTCGAGTTCAAGATCGTTGGGAACGAACGAGACGGAGAGCTCTACTGCCGGGTGTCGTCCCTCCACGATCCGCATGCGCGAGCGATCGGTGAATCTGGGACGCACGTAGCCCCGACTGAGTGCCACTTCGGCGAGCCCCCGCAGCACATCGAACTCGGCCAGCGCTTCCCCAAGGCCGACGAGAGATCGGAGTTCACTCCGGACCTTACCCGCCAGTTCCTCCAGAATGCGTTCCTCGTACTGCCTGATCGAAACTTCGACAGCCAGCAGCTGGTCGGCAATGCTCTCGAGCTCGGGGCAGGTGTAACGCTCACCGCCGGTCAGCGACTGGCGGCGGCGCCATTCTGCGGGGACCTTGTCCAGGTGAGAGCGGGTAACCTCCAGGTAGTACCCCAGCACCTTGTTGTAAGCGATGCGCAGGTTCCCGATGCGCGTGCGGCCCCGCAGTTCCATCTCCAGAGATGCGAGCGCGGACCGCAGTTCCCTCTCCTTCTCGGCCGCCCGGTCCAGCGATGCGTCCCTTCCAGATCGGATGACGCGACCCTGTCCGGGGTCCGGCGCCGGCTCATCGAGGATTGACCGCGCGATCTCCTCGGCCAGCTCCGAGGCTGCGGTTCCGAGCCGCTCCACAAGCCCAGCCAGGCGTGGCGGGAGCGGCGTTGGTATGCAGTCAAAGCGCTCGGCGAGGCTTCGGGATACGGACTGCGCACGCCCAAGCAGCAGGAGCTCACGGGGCGCGAGCGTGCGGGTGCCTGCGCGCCCGATGAGCCTAGGAAAATCGCAGGCTCCGGCCAGCATTTCCCCCCATGCCGGAAGCTCAGGCACGTTCTTGAGGAATTCGACTACATCGAGTCGATCCTGGATGCGTGCCAGATCCTGCAGGGGCGTAAGGATCCAGCGACGCAGCGCACGCCTTCCCATGGGCGTGCGTGCACGGCAGAGGACGGAGAACAGCGTAGTGCGCCCCTCAGGCCTGAGGGGCGCGGTGAGCTCGAGCGATCGCTGGGTGAACGCGTCCAGCGTCATGTGCCGCTGGTGGGGTTCGAGCTCGGGCGGAGCGAGGTGCGGGAGCGTTCCCGTGGTCTCCTCCAGGTAGTTCAGGATCGCCCCGGCTGCCTGGGCGGCCAACGGGGTCCCGGGGAGTGCCCCGGGGAAGCGGTCGGTGACGGCCTGGGAGTCGAACTCCTCGCCCGGGCGCCGTGTATGCAGGCCGTTCACCCCTTCGGGGATCTCAGTGCCCTCGGGGAGCAGCCACTCGCGGACGGGCAGGCTCGCCAGGCGGTCCTCCAGCTCGGCGGCGGGGAGCTCCTGGGCGTGGAAGGCACCCGAGACAGCTTCGGTCCACGCCAGCCCTGCCTGATCCCCCTGGACCCAGAGCGCCGCGAGTAGCGCGTCGACATCCGCCTCGAGGGCCGCTTCTTCCAGAACCGTGCCCGGGGTGAACACACGGACCACCTGGCGCTTGAGCAGACGCTTGCCGTCCGAGGAAGGTTCGGTCTGTGAGCACAGGGCCACTTTGTGTCCGCGTGAGAGGAGACGCTGTACGTAGACCTCGGCCTTGCGCACCGGCACGCCGGCCATGGGGACGTCGTCGCGACTGGTGAGCACGATGTCCAACTCGCGGGCGGCGATCTGTGCGTCCTCGTAGAACGTCTCGTAGAAGTCTCCTAGCTGAAAGAGGAGGACAGCATCCGGATGCCGAGCCTTCATCGCCTGGTACTGTTGCATCATGGGCGTGGTGGCCATACAGCCTGAGTATACCGAGGCGTGCGGTCGGCGCGGTCGGCGGTGGGGTTACGGACGAGGTGTCGATCGGCTGTCGACCGACTTGCGGGTCAGGGCGATGTCCTTTTGGCGTCCCATGCCACCGGTGGCCTGTGTGAGGACACGACACGCGTACACCGAGCCACGCCACAGGGCGCTCTCGCCGTACCGATCGCGGATGCGGTCCATGGCCGCCTCCAACCGCTCCCGACGTGCTTGGTCCGCCAAAAGCGGCCGGGACACCTCGCTACGGGAGACCACCGAGGCCACCCGCACCCCCACCATCGTGGTCTCCGCTGGGAATCCGCCATGCCGCTTGGCCAGAGCGAGCGCGGTGTGGAAGATGATCTCCTCATCGTCGGTGGGCACCTCCAGTGCCTGCTGCCCCCCCCGATGGCGCATCTGGGCATCCCGCAGGTCCAGATGCACCACCCGACCGGCCAGCCCCTTGGCCCGTAGGCGCCGGCCAGTGCGCTCGCAGAGGTAGAGGAGCACGCTGCGCGCCCCCTCTGGATGGCGCAGCGCCCTGGGCACCGCATGTGAATGGCCCACGCTCTTGACCTCCGGCTCGCGCCAGTAAGGGACGAGCGGTGTGGGATCGACCCCACGGCCCCACAGTGCGAGTACCGTACCGTAAACACCGAAGACGCTCCGGAGGTAGTTCTCCGAATAGCGGCCCAAGTCGGCCAACTTCCAGACCCCCATATGGGAGAGCCTCCTCGCGGTGCGCGGGCCGATGCCGCACACCGCCTGGACTGGGGTGTCGCGGAGTACCCGAGGCACATCTTCCGGCCAGATCCGGTGCACACCGGCAGGCTTAGCGTCTTCCACAGCCAGTTTCGCCAGCAGCTTGTTGGGGGCAATGCCGATAGAACAGGTGATGTAGTCTCCCAGTTCCGCGCGTAGCCGACTCTGGATCTCCTGAGCCAGGGCCTCCGGACCTCCGTGCCGGCTCGCCTCTTGGGTGATGTCCATGAACACCTCGTCGATGGAGTACACCTCCACCATCGGTGTGTATTCGATGAGGACGTCCACGAAGCGCCGGGTGACCGACTCGTACTTGTCGGGATCCCCCGGGACGAACGTGACGTGCGGGCAGAGTTTGTGGGCCTCCCAAGTGGTCATCCCTGCCCGGATGCCGTAGCGCTTGGCTTCGCGCGAGGCGGCGGCCACCACCGAGTGGATGTCCGGGCGGCCCGAAACCACGATGGGTCGGCCGCGCAGGGCAGGATCGGCCTGCTGCTCAACCGATGCGAAGTAAGCGTCCATGTCCAGGTGCAGGATGATCACGGCACGCTTGCCCTCCCCCTCCCCACCCAACAATTGGGGTCAGATCTTTATTTTTGGTGTCGTATGTCCCTTGGCCAGTCTTGGAGGGGACACGTGACACCAAAAATAAAGATCTGACCCCACGGGTCATGCTCATGGGAGGCTGTTGGGGTCAGAAATCGCGTCCAAATACCAGCGAGCTCGGGAAGGATCGAACCGCAGCCTCATGAGACTGCCGTCTGCGGAGATAGAGTAGAGAAGGAGGCGGGTGCTGCCTTCCCACCGTTCGTGCACGAGATGGACGGTTTCCACCGGGTACCTGCGACCCTGCCATCGGAGCCACAACGGCTTGGGATAGGGGGCACGGGCCGAAAACAGGGCCTCAAGATCCACAGCTTCCTGCACTGGGTGGGACACGGCCGCCTCCTCTCGATAAACATTAACGCTTTATCGAGAAACCGTCAACTGCACGCGCGGCGCACGCCAGGCAAGAACCTGGTGCCACCGTCACAGGATCCAGCATCTCACCCGCACGGCCTTCTGTCCCTTCCCCAACCGTTGATGCGGGGGGGTACCTTCCACCGTGGCCGGTCGCGCGGGAACCGCCCTTCACTCGGGCCTCGGGTTCAGCCCTTCATGGGCACGACGAACACCGGTAGATCCACTTCAGCGAAGGAGCTGTTTGCCGCCCCGCACCAGGGAACCTAGCGCGCAGCCAGCCCCTCCCCGAGTCCACGTGTGCTATACTGTCAGCGCAAGCAAGTAGGTACCTGGGAGGTGCACGATGAGGACCTTGATGGCAGTGCTGGTGGCTGTCGCGATCTCTGCGGCTGGGTTTTCCTCTGGAGGAGCAGATCTCAGCCTGTGTTCATCTTTCCACGTGCGCTCGCTGGGCATGGGGGGGACGCTCAGCTTCATCTCGACAGATCCGTTCTTCATGTTGCTCAGACCCACCGGCGGACAGCCGACAGGTGGCACGTGGCTTTCGGTGTCCAGCATCGGAGGAACGATAGAGGCCGGCATCGCCCTTGAAGAGATCCGGAGCATCGCCGCTGGACTCAACCTGGGCTCATACGCGCTGGGGCTGACTTGGCTCAAGATGTCCGAAACCCCGACCACACCCGGCTCTGGCATGCTCATGGGGTCGGTCGGTGCTTGGGTGAGCGAAACGACGTCCCTAGGCCTGAACGTGAAATACCACGTAGGGTCCGAGGAAGGCAAGGGCGATTTGGGACTCCTCTACGACGTGGCGGTGAAGATTTCCGTGGATACGGACATCGATGTAAGCGTCGTGATCGAAGACATTGGAGGTTCGCCCGACGGAGAGGGGAAGCGTCCTAAGCCGATCTACAGGGCGGGTTTGAGCCTACAGATGCTGGATGACTCGCTCACCTTCTCGGCCAATCTCAACCTGATCGGTTCCCAAACGCGCTCGCCCGAACTGAGAGCAGGCCTCGAGTTCAACCCCCTTGCTGGACTCTCCCTTCGCGCCGGCGTGGTAGCACCGGAGGTGCGCGAGACGACGCTAGAATACTCACTGGGATTGGGGATGACGATCCTCGATCTTGATCTGGATGCTGCGTACTTGTCGGTTCGGGAGTCCGAGGGCTCGTTGGTTCTCTCGGTCACCTACCGGCTGAGCAGCGCCTTGACCGACCGCTAG
>PWTC01000025.1 GCA_003563005.1 Candidatus Acetothermia bacterium | reverse complement strand
GTCCTGAGCCATCCCCAAGCTCAGGAGGAGTGTTGACGAAGGTCTCATTCTACGCGGCGTTCGGCCTGGTCTTCCTTCTGTACGAGACTATCCCTGGCTTTGAGCCGCTCGCGATGAGATTCGCGGCGGCCTGTCTTCTGGTCGCGCTTCTGGCTGTCTCCCTGGTACGCCTTCAGGAGGTTCTGGGTATCCGCGATCTTGTCGGCGGCAGCGTCGTTCTCGCAAGTGTGACAGGCATATTGCTGCTTGACGCCAGTTGGGGACCGGTACTCTCGATCGCGGTCGGTCTGTCCGGGCTGGCCCTTGTGGCCAGGGACGCGCTGCCCCGCTGTAGGTACAGGGCTCTGGCGCAAGGGGCATTGCTCCTGGGAACGCTGATGGTGGTCTTTGAACGAGTGCCGACAGTGTCGTTTGCGTTGGACGAAGCTTCGTACTGGCTCTCCGCTCGGGTCTGTGGCCTCATGGGGGGAGGGCCGCTCGGTGCTTCGGCGGGAGGCCTGACAGGATTGCTGGGCATGCTCTGTCTCGCTGCGGGCGGAGGTGTGTGGAGAGCCCGCGGACTGAGGCTGCGTGTCGCCGGGCTGCTTGGGGCCCTGTATGGTGCACAGCTCATCGCACAGGGGTTCGTGTCCCCTGAGCCTATGGGCGTATGGGTGCGGTTGATCTACCTGGCGATCGCGGCGGCTGTGGTGGTGTGGTGGGTGGAAACCGTCCTCCGGCGCGACGCCCCGGCGGCGCCGACAACGCAGCGGGCAGTGTCGGTCGTGATGGCGGTGGGTTGCTTTGTGCTTGGTTTCTTCGTTTCGATGGCGCCGAACCTAGGAGCGGGGCAGGGGGATGTCACGGGCGCGCCGAGGGTGCTCTTCGTGGAGCAGGAGATGCTGGGAACATGGAACACGCCAGCCGATTTGCCGCCCGGGGAGGGGTTGGTGGGAGCGAACTTCGGACTCTTACCCAGCTACCTCGAGGCCTACGGTTACCTGACCACAGTATCCACGGACCTTCCTGCGGATCTTGAAGGGGTGGACGCAGTAGTTTTGATCAACCCAGGGAAGCCTTTTAGCGAGGCCGAGCAGGAACTTCTGCTCGGCCATGTACAGGCCGGCGGAGGTCTGCTCGTGCTGGGGGACCACACAAACATGGTGGGTCTGATGGACCACACGAATGAGCTTCTTGAACCTGTCGGCATGTGGCTCGAGTTCGACTCGGCCATCCACGTCCAGCGAGGGTGGGGCAGAGATCAGGTGGTGACGTACCCCTTCAACCTAGCTTACGACGGTATGGATGTCCAGGTAGGCATTGGAGCATCTCTGGGGATGAGGTGGTCCCCATCGAGGGTCCCCCTGTTGACCGGACGGAGGGCGTTCTCGGATGCCGGTGATCCGGAGAACGAGGCCAAGGGATTTCTGGGCAACATGAGACTTGACCGGGCTGAGAAGTACGGGGATCTCGTCCTTGCAGCAGCCGCCCACTGGCGGGGAGGTCGCGTGGTGCTGTATGGCGATACATCTCCCTTTCAGAACTCGGTGCTTCCGGCTTCGCATGGATACATCGCCTCGCTGGTCGCTTGGCTGGTGGCGGGCGGAGGCGCTTGGGCAGTGTGGGCGGGTCTTTTCGCTGGGGTGTTTCTTGCAGGCGGGGTCCTCTGGTTCGGCTTCTCGACCCGTGTTCATCCAGGGTACATTCTGTGCACTTCGCTTGCACTCCTGGCGGGGCTCACGCTGGGTGGGATGTACGCGCTGTGGCGGTTGCCTCAGCCTGAGATAGCCGGAGAACGGGTCGCCTTTGTGGACGTGGGGCACGGGAATGTGCTGAGCCTCCTGCCGCTTGTGGACAATGCCCTTGACGGGCTGACCACCGCGCTCCAGAGGGAGGGTTGGCTGCCGGTGCTGACCACTGCCTCGTTTGATGAGCTGCGGGCAGGGCCGGCAAGACTTTGGATCAGCGTGGCACCAACGGATGGGTTCTGCGAGGCCGAGGCGCAAGCTATCAGGGAGTTCGCCGAGGAGGGGGGGACCTTCATCTTAGGTACGGACTGGAGCTATGTGGCCAGGCTGCGGGGCTTCCTCCAGCCGCTTGGGGTGTGGCTGGACAATCGCCCGTTGACATCCCTGTCGTTGAGCGGCGGTGCTTTCCGTGCTCAGGAGCAGATGCCGTTCCTCCAATTGGCCTGGGCGCTTCAGCTATCTCCCGACTGGAGTGTGCTTGCCGCGTTGGAGACGGACGGCCTGGTCTGGCCAGTCGTCGCCAGGCTTCCACAGGGGCGAGGTTGGCTGGTTGTGGTCGGCTCGAGCAAGTTCTTCCTGAACCCAAGCCTGGAGGGACGGCGTGCGCACCACCCGGGCAACCTTGCGTTGTTGAGCCATCTGCTCCAGCTTGGGGAGAAGGAGGACTGATGCCACGGGCAGCATGGTGGTGGGCCGCGGTCGGGTTCGGGTCCGTGGCGTGGGTGTTCCTCACCCCCTACTACAGTCCGCCCCATGTGCTTGGAGGTGTGGGTTGCGTTGTGGCTGCGGTGCTGGCCGCGTCCTTCGGCGGTAGACGGGCCCCCGTTGCTCCGCGTCCCGGTCTTCTGCTGACGTTCGCCGTGCTGGGTCTCGTTCCGGCTGTCGTGCTCCTCTTCCCTGTGGGGCCCCAAGCTGTGTTCCTTGTTCTGGCGTCCGGGCTTGTGTTGTCTGCGCTCAGGCTCAGGGGCAGTGCTGCGTTGGCCCGAGGTGCGACGTTCGTCGGGACCATGGGCCTTGCCCAGGCCGGTGTCCTCTTGATCTACGACAGGTTCCTTGCTGACCAACACACAGCCGTTGTGCTCTCCTGGTTCGATCAGGGCCTTCTGGGGCTGTTGGGGCATCCTGTGTCCGCTGTCGGTGAACAGCTCATCGTGGGCACGCATAGGGGGGCCGTCTCTGTGACCCCAAGCTGGGGGCAACTCGCCCTCCCCTATGGCCTGGTGATCGCCTGTGGGGTGTTGGTCACGTGTGCGCTGGCCCGTGGGACGAAGAAGATGTGGGGGCCAGGAGCTGCGGGGTTAGCCCTGCTGTTCGTGTACCTGCTGGCGCGCCGCTTCTTCCTCTTGCTGTTCGCCTTGCCGGCCGATCACGGCGCGGTCTTCTGGAACCAGTCCATCACGGCGATCACGTTGTTGCCGTTCTTCTTCTTGGGGGGCCTGTTCGTCGGTCTCGAGCCCGGGCACATGTCCGCACGCATCGCGCGCTTGCTCCGCCCGACCACCTCCAGAGGGGCGAAGCTCATGCTGGCAGTGGCGTTTGTAGGCACGTTCGCCTGGGGCGCCTTCCTGCATCTGGCGATACCGGGCCCACCCAATGTGGGCAGCGTGTGCTTCGACGAAGCCCACGGCGAATGGTCGAGTACGCGACCCCCACTTGATAAGGACTGGTACGGACGATCCTCGGTCTACAACTTCGCATCGCTGTACGATTGGCTTTCCCACTACCGTGAGGTAGTTCGGCTTGATGAACCGTTCACCCCTTATGTGCTTGAGGGGTGTGGTATCTTGGTCCTGGGGATGCCTTCAGAATTATACTCCGTGGAGGAGATCGACGCCATCAAGACCTATGTCGCCTCGGGTGGCGCCCTTCTCGTGGTTGCGGATCATACGAACGTGTTCGGGACGACAACCGTGCTGAACGAAGTGCTGGCCCCTTTCGGGGTGTCGTTGAACACGGATGCAACCTATGAACTGACAACACAAGGACTCTCGAGCTTCACCCCACCCAGGCTCACGGCCCACCCGACCGTGAGCGGGATCGGACGCTTCCAGTTCCTGACATCGTGCACCATAAACACGCCCTGGTGGACCTGGAAGCCCATCATGGACGCGCCCCTTCTGGCGGCGCCCGCGGACTACGCCACGGATCATTACTTCCCTCAGCCCGGTACGGTAGCATCGTTGAGCGCAACGTTTGGGGTGTTCTGCCAGATGGCGGCTGTGCCCTATGGGCGTGGCCGCGTGATCGTCTTCTCGGACAGTACGGTTTTCTCGAGCTTCTGCCTGCACATGGACGCCTACCCTGAACTGATGCTAGGTATCCTTGCGTTCCTCTCCCATGAGAACCCGCGGTTCCCCTATCGAGTGCTCGCCGGCGCTGTGGCTGGGTCGTGTACGTTCCTTGTACTGCTCTGGTTGATCTCCTTTGGCGGAGCGCAGCATTTCCTGCGGATCCTCGTTGTGGGATGTGCAGGCGTAGCCGCATCCGTTGGGGTGAGTTGGTGGGCGAATGCCGTCTACTACCCGATGCCGGAGCCGGAGGTACTGCCACGTTATGTCCATTTCGACACGCGCTACTCGAGCGGGGTCATCTCCTCGCATCCGGTGTTGCCGACTCCCGAGCAGGGGGTACGCTTCGAGACTCTGTTCGTCTGGACTCAGAGGGCCGGCGCGGTGCCACGTCAGACGGAGGGGCCGGAGCGCGCCGTGCCCGGGACTCCCTATGTGATCATCGACCCGATCGGAGAGATTTCCGATAAGGACTTGGCTACCCTGAGCGAGCACGTCGAGTCGGGTGGCGCGTTGGTCGTGCTGGCGGCGGAAGAGGGGGAAGCAGCGTTTTATGAGAGTCTTGGGTATTACTTCGGGCTTGAGCTGGAGCGTGACGACGACGGGATGCTCTGGACGGGTGAAGGCGTTGTGCACGAGCGCCCCGATCCAGAAGTCCCGCTGACTCTTTCAGTGGCGCAGCGTGGATACGGTCTGGCGATCCTCGTTTCGAACGCCCATCTGTTCTCGAATGCCCATCTGGGAAGCACGTTCACGGTGCCCTCGCCATGGCAGATGAGACTGTACCAGCTTGTCTACTACCTGTTCGAGGAACTCACGGATGCCGCCGCGGAAGCGCGGCACCCGACCCGGTCAGAGGAAGACGAGTAGTAGCCCATGATGTCGTCTAGCAGCGACGATGTTAGCCTGGCCGCGGGATGGAACTGACCAGATTGGGTTGGCGGGCAGACAACGACAGGCTCCTTCGAGACGTACCTGATGTGAGGACATGGCTTGGGGCGTTCCCCGCTATACACAGGAAGCCGGGCGAGATGGACGCGATCCAGCCGAACCTCGTGTTGCTGGCGCGGGAGCTGCTGGCGACTGGGCCAAAGACAATCCTGAAGCCAGGCATGGCAAGAAGTAGGGCTGGCAGCCGCGTTCGGGCGGTGTTCGTGCCCCCAGTGACCCCACAGCCCAATCTCTCACGGCAGGTTCAGCAAACCAGTTGCGCAATCGTTGCCCCGCACGGAGGTGCTGTCATAATTGTCCTCGAGGCGAGATGGGTGATGGAGCCACTTGCCCCGGTCTCAGGTGGGGTGGCTGCTCCACCCAAGGGCAGGTGGCCCGGTGGCAAGAGAGGTTCCCTGCGATGTAGACGGTCCGGAGGATGGAGGGATGACGATACCGTGAAAGGTTGGGAGGCTTGCTGCTATGGATAGGCAACCCATGGTAGAGTTCGATGGGCTCAGAACGCGGCTGGGGATTGAACTGCCGTCAGAAACCCTACTTCCAGCGCTTGTCCATGGCTCGGCTGCGGTGAACAACCCAGACTTGGCGGACAACGAAAGACTAGAGTACCTGGGAGACGCGGTGCTGGATCTTGCTGTGGCGGAGCTTCTTTACCGCGCGTACCCGGATCGATCTGAAGGAGAGTTGTCGAAACTTCGAGGGGTGATCGTTTCCAGGCCCACGCTAGCCGAGAAGGCCCGTGAACTCGAGCTTGGCCGTTACCTTGTCCTCGGAAAGGGGGAGGACCTCTCCGGAGGGCGGGACCGCTCTTCCATCCTGGCCGCAGCGATGGAAGCGATCCTGGGCGTCGTGTTCCTGGAGTGTGGCTACCCGGCCGCGCGCGCACTGGCGGAGCATCTGTTTGGGGCGGAGATCGAACGAGTGGGGAAGGCCCAGAACGAAGACTATAAATCGCTTCTCCAGGAGCTGGGACACCGGCGTTATGGCTGTGCACCCGAATACCGAACGGTGGAATCGGCCGGCCCTGAACACAGGAAAGTGTTCACGGTGGAGGCGGAGCTCGGAGAGCATCGCGTGTTGGGAAGAGGGAAATCGAAGAAGGAGGCCGAGCAGGCAGCAGCAAAGCGACTCTTCATCGGCCTAACGGAGTCGAGCTGAATGCGCTTGCGAGGCGCTTCGACTGAGGCCAGTTGATGAAAAGCGAAGGGAGGATGAACTGTGGGAGCTGAGCCGCGTAGTGTGCTGATCGTCGGGGGCGGCCCTGC
>PWTC01000160.1 GCA_003563005.1 Candidatus Acetothermia bacterium | reverse complement strand
GCGCCATGCCAGGCTCGCCTTCTCCGATCTCGCAAGATAGGCCGGCGGGAATCCTCCCCGGCGCCAGAGCCTTCGGAGATGGTCAGGACCGAGCTCACTCAGGCTCAACCCGGTCAGGGTCAACGTCTCCATTCGCCCAGCCAGTGACTCGGAGGCTTGACGGAGCAACTCCGGCGTGGCGCTTCCCAAGATGAGGAACCGGGCGCGCAGCGGGCGGCGATCGGATAACACCCGAAGCACGGGGAACAGATTAGGTCGGCGCTGGATCTCGTCGATCACCACAATGCCGCGAAGATGTGCCAGGGCCGTCATCGGCTCGTCAAGTCGCGCCAGGCTGCGAGGGTCCTCGAGGTCGAAGTACGCCGGAGAGTCAGGGGGCAGGATAAGACGGGCGAGGGTGGTCTTGCCAACCTGGCGTGGCCCCACAAGTGCGGTCACAGGGCTCCGCTTGATCGCCCGTCGGATCCCCTGCAGCCATGCGGGTCGCTCGATCATGGGGACATTGTAGCATGAAAATCGAAACATGGGCGTTCGATTTTCAAGCTAACCCAACGAAGGTCTCATCCCGTGCTGACTGTGGCCGTTTGATCGACGCCCCACAGCTGCGCGGCCGCTGGCCTTAGGTTCAGACGTTTTCCTCCCATGGGGTCCGGGTTGCGGGCGCAGGGAGCTCGCGTTGTGCTCGTGACAGCATACTGGCTTTGGGACGTTGGCCCACTGGAGAACTCACCCCGGCCGCGAGGGATAGGGCAGCTCAATCCTTGTGCTGGGGGCGTTCCTCGCGCGATGCGGTGAGCCTGTCGATCTCTGTGAGGTCGAGCGCGCCGGCCTTGCCCCAGCCGGCGGTGCCCGGGGGCACCTGAGGTCGCAGGCGCATGTAGACGTCCATGGCCTGCGCCTCGATCTCCTCGGGGTCGAACGTGGCGGCCAGCTGCCGCAGCTTGGCCTCGACTGTGGGCAGGTGATCACCGAACTTGCCGTGGAGGTACTTACGCACGCTCCCCGGATCGACGGGCGTGGCCCGAGGCAAGGCGCGCAGGCCCTCCGGTGTGCGCACGCAGGGGACGCTGCGGCCCATGAAGGAAACGGTCTCCGCGCCGAGCCCCGCGCGCTCTGCTTGGACCGCTTCCCGCTGTGCGTCTGAGCCAGGCTCGTAGATGCCCAAGCGGCGGCCTTTAGATTGGGCGGTGAGCCCGCTGATCGCCTTCCCCAGGGTGAGAGCCTCCTCTTCGGCATACCCGGCGCGCTGGGCGACGACCGTAGCCCACAACGTGAGGAACGGCGCACGGTTGATGCTGATGCTCTCCATGGCCACCTCCTGAGTAATCCTAGCCTTCCGTCGTCGTTGCTAGGAGTTGGCCAGGGCGGGGAATGGGGACAGGTGAACCTACAGCTACCCCGCCACAGATCCGGCGTCGGGGCCATCCGGGGCCGGGTACTACGGACGTCTGTCGGAAAGCCAAGGGACGCTGATGCGCTTGCTGATCTCCATGACCCGTGGGTTGACCAAGCTCCACGAGAGCCTTGCTCACGGAGAGGGCCAGTGCGGTCAGTCCCGTCGCTTCCAGCCTCTGCGGACACCCAGCCCAAGGGGAGACAGGATCACGATGATCAGAAACCACATGCCAGCCGCTTGCCAGTAGGTCACCTTCTGGAGCAATCCGAAGTGGTCCACCACGATGCTGTTGAACAGCGCTTGGATCACCCAGCTGAAGAAGAAAAACGCGGCGACCCCACCTCCCGTGATCAACCCCACGATCGAACGCATAGAACCTCCTCCTTGATCCGAGACTTGCTCCTTGCCTCAGCCGTCATGCCCTGACGCTTCCCGGCCGCGCCTGACAGAGCCAGTGTAGCACGCTTTCGACCTGTGTGGGACGCGCACATGCTGTCAAGACAGCAGGACATCATGCTGTCAGGCTGTCATGACAGTATGATGGTGTCGTGCTTGCTCCCGGTCAGCGGCAAGGAGGATCTCCCGCGGTGCCTCGCGGGACACGCCAGATCCGAGCACATCAACGTTGTCTGGCCATCTGGCCGCCAACCTGTGCTCGATGCTGCTTGAAAGAGCTCATCGGATGGCGTTGCTGCGGTTCGGCGGTTCTGGGCGAATGGGGGTGATGCAGTATGATCACGTCTGGCGATGACTGCGGCCTTGGAAGTGGAGAACCTCACCAAGCGGTATGGATCCTTGACCGCTGTGGACGATGTGAGTTTCAGCGTGGAGACGCGCGAGACCTTCGGTATCCTGGGACCCAACGGGGCGGGCAAGACCACCACCCTGGAGATGATCGAAGGGCTGCGCACGCCCAACGCAGGCTCCATCAGGTTGTTGGGCATGGATGTACTCCGACAGCCACAGGAGATAAAGGAACGCATCGGTGTGCAGCTACAGTCGACAACCCTTCACGCCAAGCTCCGCGTCGCCGAGGCCCTGAGGCTCTTTGGCAGCTACTACCGACAGGCTATCCCGGCCGACCAGCTTCTGCAAGAGCTAGCACTGGAGGAGAAGCGGGACGCGCCGGTGGCGCAACTCTCGGGTGGGCAGAGGCAACGGCTCGCGCTGGCGCTGGCTCTCGTCAACGACCCGCAGGTTGTGTTCTTGGACGAACCGACGACTGGCCTTGATCCTCAAGCGAGAAGGAACCTCTGGGAGATCATCGCCGGCCTCGCGGAGAGAGGGAAGACGGTGCTCCTCACCACCCATTACATGGAGGAAGCGGAGGAGCTCTGCACCCGGGTGGCGATCATGGACCACGGGAGAGTCATCGCTCTGGATACGCCAGACGGCCTGATCGCGGATGCGGGGCTCGAAGCAAGTGTGGAGATCGGCGGGGCGGGCGAAGTGCTGCACCGGGCGCTGCAGGAGGCAGGATTGCCCGCACGGCTGGTCGCTGCGGGTGACAAGCTCGTGCTCCACACCTCTGAGTCCTCCAAAGTGCTAGGCGAGGTCACTCGCATCGCTGGCCAGCTGGGGATGACTCTGGACGACCTCGCAGTGCGAAAGGCCACACTGGAAGATGTGTTTCTTGCCCTCACTGGGCGACAACTAAGGGAGTAGGGCCAACATGACGATGCTGGCGCGGCAGGCATGGATGGAGACCAAGCTCTTCCTCCGAGGGTTGGACAACCTGTTCTGGACGCTTGCTTTTCCAGTGTTCTTCATTGTCCTGTTCGGCCTCCTGTACGGGGACACGCTGTGGTACGAGGATCTCGGCGTGCGCGCCATCGACCACATCCTGCCAGGGATCACCGTCATGGCGCTCATGGTCACCGGCATGATGCAGACCGCCATCGGCTTCTCCGAAGAGCGAGAGAAAGGGATCTACCGGCGCCTGGCACTGACGCCGCTTCGGCCGTCGGCGATCCTGGGTGGGCAGATTCTCCACCGCTACTTCCTGGTGCTCCTTCAGACATGCATCCTGTTCGCGCTGGGGATCGCGGCCTTCGGCGTTCGCATCGCGGGGAGCGGGCTGTGGATCTGGCTGATCGTGACCCTGGGCGCGCTGGGCTTCCTCTCCCTGGGTTTCCTGCTTGCGGGGTTGGTGAGGAGCGCCCAGGCGGCGAACGGGATCACCATGGTCGTGTTCTTCCTGTTGCTTTTCCTCGGAGGGGTCTTCTTCCCACGGGAGATGATGCCGGGCTTCCTTGGGGGGCTCTCCAGAGTACTGCCCTCGACGATGCTCAACGATGCGCTGCGCGAGGTGATGATCCTCGGTCGAGGGATCGGCGCCGTGTGGCAGGAACTGCTCGGTGTCGCAGGCTGGTTCTTGGTCAGCCTACTCGGCGCCGTCAAGCTGTTCCGCTGGGAGTAGCGGCGACGGAGGCTGGCGTCAGGGTGAAACGCCAAACGCCGGTGGGTCTTCTCTCGGGGAGAGGTGCCGGAGCGCCGTGTACCCTACTGGATGTTGATCTTGCCTGTCTTCGTGCGAACGACTGGAAGCTCTGCCTCTGCAGGTTGTCGCCGTAAGGGCATCGCTTCCGGGAAGCATGCATGGTGGCACTCCGTGCGAGGTATGCTTGGTGCGAGGAGATCAGGCGGGGCCGTGCGCGCAGGGCTGTCCGCCGGCCCGGAGGAGGTAGGACATGGAGACTTGGAAGTGGATCGCCTTGGCGGTTATGGTGGCGCTGGCTGCGGCGTTGGCTCTATCGGTGAGGGGGCCGGAGGGCGAGATCACGCCCGTGCCGACGATGATAGAGCTTCGGGATCCCTTTGTGGCTACGGATGTGACGTTCGCGCACGGGGACATCACCCTGGCCGGGACGCTGACGCTCCCCCATGGGGAGGGGCCGCATCCGGCCTTGGTCTTGGTATCGGGAACGGGACCTCAAGATCGCGACTCTGCGATTCCTGAGGTTGTGCCGGGATACCGTCCATTCAAGTGGATTGCCGAGCATCTGAGCGCCCGCGGGATCGCGGTGCTGCGCTTTGATGACCGTGGCGTCGGCGCGTCGACAGGAGATTTCGCCTCGGCGACGACGGCCGACTTCGCCCTCGATGCCGAGGCGGCCATCACGTACCTCGTGAGCCGTCCGGACATCGACCCCGGTCACGTGGGGCTTCTGGGGCACAGCGAGGGGGCGATGGTGGTGGCCATGGTTGCCGCGAGGAACAAGAACGTGGCGTTCGCTGTTTCTATGGCTGGGGTGTCTGTGGACGGCTACGAGACGATCATCCGTCAGGTCGAGCTCATCACGCTGGCCGGCGGCCTCGACGCTGAGCAGGCAGCCGAGGCGGGAAGGGAGCAGCGTGCCGTGCTCGATCTTGTGCGTGGGCGCGACTGGGAGGCCCTGGAGGCCCGTCTAGCGGAGATCAACCGGAAGCAAATCGCGGCGCTGCCCCCGGAGCAGCAGGAAGCTCTGGGTGACCCCGAGCAGTTGGTGCAGGCTATGGTGGCCCAGCAGATGGCCTCGTTCAGGAGCGACTGGTACCGGTACTTCCTCGATTACGATCCAGGGGAGGACTGGGCCCAAGTGACGATCCCCGTGCTGGCGATCTTCGCCGAGCTCGATGTCCAGGTGGACCCAGAGCAGAACACAGCGGCGTTCGAGAGGGCGATGGCTCAGGCGGGCAACGAAGACTTCACGGTGGTGGTACTTTCTGGCGCCAATCATCTGTTCCAGCCGGCGGTGACCGGGGGACCTTGGGAGTACCCCACGCTGCCGCAGGAGTTCGTGCCGATGTTCCTGCCCACACTCACCGGTTGGCTGCTGGAGCGTGTGGACGTGGCCGAGGGAGGAGGTTGACGCGCCCCTCTCGACGAGCTTCCGGCCGAAGCGTGGGCAGAGGCACGGGGCGAGCGCGGCTGGCAGGGTGCGGGCGTTCTTAAGTAGTGCGTGCGGCTATGTGATCCTGGGGACGCCGATGAACTGGAGGAGGAAAGCGATGCAGTATCTTGCGTTCAGTGGGTTGTTCATCGTGGCGCACGTCGTGGCGTACATGGTCGCCGGGGCTGTCACGTTTCAGCTCTACTACAAGCCGATCCACGGCGGCAAGGGGGCACTCTACAAGGACTTCCTCAGGGACACCGAGGATCCTAAGGAGAAGCAGCGTCTGGGGTTGTTGTTGCTCCCCACGCAAGTGGCGCGGGGGCTCTTGATGTCGCTGGTGCTCTACCCGGTGCTGGGCTACCTGGGCGGGCTGTCGTTCGGTGTTCAGTTGGCGTTCCTCGGGGGGCTCATGTTCGTATACACGGACTTCTGCTCGGCCGTGCCGTTTTCGAACACGCTTGAGGGTGTGGTGTATATGAAGCCGCGGTTCATCCGAGAGGCGTTCCTGAAGACGCAAGTCGAGAGCGTGCTCTACAGCGTCCTCATGGGCCTGGCCGGGGCGCTGTTTCTGTTCTAATCTCCTGCTCCGCGGCGCGTTCGCGCGTGGAGAAACGACACAGGGAGGATCATGAGCGCAGTCTTGCAGGTCAGCGGGCTCACCAAGAGCTATGGAAGTGTGGTCGCCAACGACGGTGTCGGCCTCGTCGTCAACCGAGGCGAGGTGGTCGGCCTCCTCGGGCACAACGGCGCTGGGAAGACAACGCTCGTCCTCCAGGTGATGGGGCTGCTCATGCCCGATGCGGGCACGATTCGTGTGGACGATGTGGATGCAGTGGGCGATCCGGCGGCCGCCCGCCGTCGCGTGGCGTTGATGGCGCAGGCACAGACACCGATCGACGGGCTGACGCCGCGCACTGCAATCGCGCTCGCCGCTCGCCTGCGCGGACTGGCCAAGGGGAAGGCAAGACATGAAGCCGTGAAGATCGCTGCAGAACTGGCCATTGAGCCATGGCTGGACCGCCGGGCCGGGCCGGAGGGGACGGGACTGTCCGGGGGCGTGCGCAGGCTCACAGGGTTCGCGATGGCGGTTGTGGCGCCCGTGCCGCTGGTCATCCTCGACGAGCCGACGAACGACGTCGATCCAGCCCGGCGTCGCCGTCTGTGGGAGCTCGTCCGCCGGGCGGCCGACCGCGGAGCGGGCGTGCTCCTCGTGACCCACAACGTGAGCGAGGCCGAGCGCGCCGTGGACCGTCTGGTGATCATGGACGAAGGGCGCGTCGTGGCCGCGGGGACACCG
>PWTC01000067.1 GCA_003563005.1 Candidatus Acetothermia bacterium | reverse complement strand
TGCGCAGAGGAGAAGTGCGAGTAGACACCACACAAGTCCAGCCACCGCTCGCTGCGGAGCGAGGCCAGCGCTCCCTCGGCTTCCTCGGGCAACAGGCCGAACCGTCCCATGCCGGTGTCCACCTCGAGGTGGACCCGGGCTGGCCTCCCGGCGCGCCGGGCAGCCCGGGGGAGTTCCCGCAGCATCTCCGCGTCGCCCACCGGGAGGTGGAGCCCGGCGCGGATCGCCTGCGTCAGCGCGGCCCCCACGGGCGGTAGCATGACGAAGATCTCCTGTGCGTGGCCCGCCCGCCTCAGCGCCCGCGCCTCGGCGATCGACGCCACCCCAAACCAATCGGCGGCATCGGAGGCGACCGAGGCCGCCTGAAGCAGACCGTGGCCGTAGGCGTCCTCTTTGACCACGGCCATGATCGAGCACCCGCCGGGGAGGCGCTCTCGCAGCCGGCAGAGGTTCTCACGCAACACGCTCAGGTCGATCTCCGCTCGGACCATATGCCTCTATTCAGCCCCCACACGCGTCCTGTGGCAACCACCCAGGTCTCCACATCCAGGGACACCCGTCCCCAACGCCCCCCCCAACCGGGGGTCAGGTCTTGAATCGAGGCCGGACAATATAGGACGAGGTATGCATCTCGCTTCTTAAAGAAGCCCTTCAGCTCCTTATGAACACTGCAATTCAAGATCTGACCCCCTTGTGGGTCTATAATGCCGCTTGGGTTATGAAGAAGAGGATCCGAGTCCACATCGACGGCACGGTGCAGGGAGTGGGGTTCCGACCCTTCGTCTACCGGATCGCCGTCCGAGTTGGTCTGGCAGGCCACGTACGCAACCTCGGCGATGCCGGCGTGGAGATCGAGATCGAGGGGAACGAACAAGCCATCGCGTCCTTCCTCAAGGCTCTGAAGGAGGAAACCCCGCCCCTGGCCGCCATCGCCGGGATGCACCTCGAGGATCTCCCACCGCAGGGGCAGCAGAGATTCTCCATCCATGCCTCGTCGACAGCAGGCGACGGCGGAGGCGCGCTGCCGCCCGATGTCGCCACCTGCACACCGTGCCTTGAGGACATCGACGCACCCGAGGGTCGTTACGCCGGCTACTGGGCCACGTCCTGCACCGACTGCGGCCCGCGTTTCACGGTGATCGAGGGGCTCCCCTACGATCGCCCGCTCACCTCGATGCGGGACTTCCCCATGTGTGCCGCTTGCCGCGCCGAGTACGAAGACCCGCTCGATCGCCGCTACCACGCCCAGACGATCGCCTGCCCTGCATGTGGACCGTCGCTGGCGTTCGTCGCAGACGGCCGCGAGAACCGTGAGGATCCGCTCTCCTCCGCCGTGCGCGTGCTGAACCGCGGCGGCCTCATCGCCATCAAGGGGATCGGGGGCACCCACGTGGCCTGCGACGCCACGCGCGAGCCCTCCGTGGCCGAGCTGAGACGTAGACTGGGAAGGAGCGCACAACCGTTCGCCCTCATGGCAAGGCCGGACATGGTCGAGGGATTCGCCGATGTCACACCCGAGGAGTGGGCCCTGCTCCGATCGCCTCGGCGGCCCATCGTGGCCGTCCGCGCGAAGGGTGTCGGTGTCGCACCCTCGGTCGCCCCCGGGCTGCACACGGTGGGCGTGATGCTCCCTTACACCGGCCTGCACCATCTGCTGCTCCGGCAGGTGGGCTTCCCCTTGGTCATGACGAGCGCCAACTTCCCCGGTCTCCCCATGCTCGTGGACAACGAGGCGATCCTCACACAACTCGGTCACCTGCTGGACGGCGTGCTGCTCCACGATCGCCGTATCGTGGCCCGCTGCGACGACTCCGTCATGCGCATGGCTGGCGGAGGCCCCGTGTTCCTGCGTCGGTCGCGCGGCTACGTCCCCGAGCCCCTGGCCGTCGACCTGGGCGATGCGCCTCTTCTGGCCTTGGGCGGGGAAACGGGCGTGGTCGCTGCCCTCTACCACAGAGGCAAGGTGTTCCTCTCCCAGCACATCGGCGACACGGACAAGCTCGACACGCTCGAGTTCCTTCGCGAGGCGATCGAGCATCTGATGCGCATCACGGGAGCCCCCCGTCCGAAGGTGATCGGCTGCGACCTCCACCCCGGGTTCGCAACGGCCAAACTCGCCGCCGAGCTAGGACACGCTGTCCCGGTGCAGCATCACGTGGCCCACGTGGCGGCCCTCGCCTGCGAGTGGGGCCTGGAGGAGCTGGTCGGGGTGGCCGCCGACGGATACGGCTACGGCACCGACGGAACCGCGTGGGGAGGCGAGGTGATCGCCTGGCGCGGCGGGAACTGGGAGCGCGCTGGCTCGCTCAGGGAGGTCCCCCTTCCGGGGGGTGATCTGGCTGCGCGCCGCCCGGGGCGCATGGCGGCGAGCTACCTCATCGCCGCAGGCGAGGACCCCTCAGCGGCGGGCCTCCCCCCCGATGAGATCGAGATCGTGAAGACACAGATCTCCCGCGGCCTCAACGCACCTGCGACCACCAGCGCAGGGCGGTTCCTGGACGCGGTGGCCGCGTGGCTGGGGCTCTGCCGCGCACGCACCTACGAGGGGGAGCCGGCGATGCGCCTCGAGGCCATCGCCGCGACCGGCCGTCCCCATCCGCTTGTCTCCTCGATCGCCCCTGGACCCGACCGGCTCACACTTGACACCGTGGGACTATTCCGACAACTGGTGGAGTTCCGTCGGCGCGGCACATCGACGCCCGACCTGGCGGCGACCGCCCAAGCCGCGCTGGCCGAGGGGCTGGCGCGCCTCGCGGCGCACGTTGCCGCGCGCGAGGGCATGAGCACGGTGGGCCTCACAGGGGGCGTGGCGGTCAACGATTGCATCGCCTGGGCCGTCCGCCAGGCGGTCGAGGAGGCGGGGCCGGTGTTCTGCGCGCACCGGGCCGTCCCGCCGGGGGACGGCGGGGTGGCGCTGGGGCAGCTCGTGGTCGCCGCAGGAGCCTGACCGGCCATGCGGATCAAAGGCGTGCCGGAGGATTTTCGCGTCGAGGAGCTGCTCCACACGGAGATCGGCGCTAGAGGGCCGCTCGCTGTCTACGCGCTGCGCAAAACGAACCTGACGACGCAGGAAGCCCGACGCCAGCTGGCCCGGGCGCTGGGGCGCTCCCCGGGACACGTGCGCTGCCCGGCGCAGAAGGACAAGCGCGCGGTCACGCTTCAGCACTGCTCGGTGCGCATGGGGGGAATGCCTCCCGATCGCCTCGCGGGGCGCGGCTGGACAGCGGCGTTTCTCGGTCGCCTGTCGCGGCATCTCACCCCCAGCGACCTCGCGGGGAACGCGTTCACCGTGGTCGGGCGCGCCGTCGCGCCCAAGGAGACCGACGCCCTCCGCGCGCGATGGCACCTGCTCACCCAGGAAGGACTGCCCAACTACTACGACACCCAGCGGTTCGGGTCGTACTGCCCCTCCCTGGGCTTCCCAGGGAAGCACATCCTGACGGGCGACCTGGAGGCCGTTCTCCGGGCCTACCTCGTGGAACCCATGATCGGCGACCCCCCGCCCATCCGCGCCTACAAGCGGAAAGCCGAGGGCGCGGACTGGAGCCAACGCAAATCGCTGGCCCCGCGCTCCAACCACCGCAGTGTGCTCACCTACCTCGCCGACCACCCCACAGGGTTCAAGAAGGCGGTGAACCTGATCGCCCCGGACGCACTCGCGCTCATGCTGCACGCCTACCAGAGTCACTTGTGGAACCGCGTGGCAGGCACTGTGGTGGCCAAGGCGCTCCCCGCCGTGCTCCCCTTGGACACGCCGTTCGGGCCGCTCCCGCTGCCCGCCCAGCCGCTGGCGCAAGCGACCCGCGCCTGGCTGGAGGGGACACGTCTTCCACAGCTCCATCATCGGCTGTCCCTCGACGATCCGCAGTTGGGCGCCGCCATCGCCCAAACCCTGGCCGACGAGGGGCTGGAACTGGGGAAGCTCAAGGCACGCGCCCTCGAGCGGGTGTTCCTGGAGAAGGGGTCACGCCAGCTCTGGCTGAGACCCACCCATGCAGATTGGATCAACACCGAAGCGGACGAGCTCAGCGCAGGCTGCCTCAAGATCACGCTCGCGTTCCGCCTACCCCCGGGGAGCTACGCCAGCCTTATCCTGAAGGCGATGACCGCGACGGACGGATGTCCCCTCAACACCCCTTGACGCTCGCCCCCTTGCAGTACTATGCTCCGCCGCTGGGCCCGAGGAGCCCGGTGGGGGAGGGAAACGCCATGGGGCCTAAGAAGCCAAAGGACCCGAAGAAGCCGAAGGGCAAGTGAGGCGTTTCGAGAAGTGAACCGAAGGAGGAGCGGGGGAAACCCCGCTCCTCTGTTTGTGCTCAGCAGCGTTCGCAGCCGACGGCTTCCCTCTAAACGCCTGCCCTTCCGGACTCACAACCGCGTGCCCCATGCAGCCCGTTTGTGTACCCTTGAGCTATGGCCACCGGGAAGAAGAAGAGCAAGAAGAAGGCAGGCTCGAAGGGCAGGGCGGAACAGAGGCGCCGCCGGTTGCGTCAGTGGACGATCCTCGGTGCGGGCGTCCTGGTGGTGGGGATCGCTGTGGGTCTGGTGTTGTGGCTCGACCGACCGACGCCCACCCCCGATGTGCCGGATCCCGATCCCACGCCATCTCTCCTGCAACCCCAACCTGCTGCGGACACGGGCGTGGGGGCGGTGGCCCCCGACTTCACCCTGGAGTCTCTGGACGGCGTTCCCGTAACCCTGTCGGCCCTCCGCGGACGACCGGTGTTCCTCTACTTCTGGGAGAGCACCTGCCCCGAGTGCGCCCGCGCGATGGTCAGGGTCGCCGAGCAGCAGGAGCTGTACGCGGATCACGACCTTCTCTTCGTGGGGATCACCTCCGATCGGAGCGCTGAGGCGGCCTCCGCCTACCTGGAGGACAAGGGTTACGAGGGTTGGCTGACCCTCTACGGCTCGTTCGACGAGGCGATGGACGTTGTACGGCTCTTCGAGGTCGACAAGACGTGGATACCCCATGCGATTCTCATCGACGCCGAGGGCGTGATCCGTGCTCGAGGGGGCCTCGCCACGTGGCCCGACACGGAGGACATCGAGCCGCTCCTCCCGTCCGACGCTCCATCGCCGGACGAGAACCCGTCGGAGGAGAAGGTCCACGATTTCGGGGCGGTGACCGACGGCATCAAGGTGATCCACCCGTTCGTGTTGACGAACACGAGTGACCGCACGCTCTCCTTCCCACGAGCGCCCCATGTGCCGGACCTGTGCCCCTGCACCAGCGTGGATCCGCTTCCCCAGGACGCCCTGGAGCCCGGCGCCTCCATGGAGATCGTGGTGCGGTTCGACTCCACCGGGTACGGTGGGCAGCACGTCGAGGAACTGGTCGAAGTCTACACCGACGATCCCGCGCTGCCCGTACGAACGCTTGTGCTGGCCGGAGAAGTCCTGCCACGGGAGCCCCACGAGGACGCGGCCGCGAACCTCTACAAGTACGAGTTCCATGTGCTGGTCGACCTGAGATCCCCGGAGGCGTACACGGAAGGGCACCTGCTGGGGGCGGTCAGCCTCCCGCTGGATGAGATCGAGTCGTGGCTTCCAGAGCTGCACGCAGATCTGTTCTACCTCCTGTACGACGAGACCGGCGAGGGTGCGGCCCTGGCGCGGCAGAAGCTGCGTGATGCTGGGCTGCGTGGGGCACAGGCGATCGCCGGCGGCCTCGCCGGATGGTGGGCGGCCTATGGCGACACGCTCGTGCGGTGGGCGCCGGGCGCGGATCGCGCCGCCCCAGAGGGACAGCCTGTGACCGCCGGGGCCACGTACGACGTGTCGCGGCTGGCAGCCGACTACATCGTCGCTTTGGATCTCAGGCCCCGGGAGGACTTCGCTGCAGGCCATCTCCCGGGTTCGGTACACCTCGACCCCGACGAGGCGCGTGCTTGGATCGAAACCCATGTGCCGCGCGACCCGCCTGAAGGGGTGCGTCCGCGCATCTGGCTCGTCGACGCGGATGGCTCTATCTCCCCCGATGTAGCCAAAGCCCTCCGCGAGGAGGGCTACGACGCGGTGGGCATGCTGGGAGGCCTCGCGGAGTGGACAGTGCGCTACGGCACCCGCCACTTCTGGCCGCATCCCTAGCACAATGGGGTCAGAGCTTTAGTTTTGGTGTCACGTGTCCCTTGGCATGGAAAGATCTCCCATGGAAGAGACACGTAACACCAAGTACAAGGTTCTGAACCCATTCGGCATGAGGCAGATGTGCGGGGAGAGGATGCCCGAGGTGTGCGAAGCGGGGCACGTCGTTATAATGGATACGCGATGTCCAAGAAGAGTGCGCTCATCATGTTGGTGCTAGTGGCAGGCGTCATCACGGGCTGCGTCCGCCCTCTTGGTCCTGAGGCCGTCGTGCGTACCTCCCCCGAGCCGCCGCGGGGCCCGTATCCACTCGAGGTGTACTTCGACGGCTCTGGTTCGCACGGACGGGAGATCGTTCGGCATCAGTGGGACTTTGGGCGAGACCCGGGTGGGCGCCATGAGGGCACGGCCGAGGGGGTGCAGGTACGGCATACCTTCAAGGCACGCGGGGAGTACACCGTCTACCTCACCGTCGTGGACCGCGATGGCCGGGCCGCCAGAGAGTCTGTGCAGGTGGATGTCCGCTCCCAGCCTCCCGTAGCTGAG
>PWTC01000041.1 GCA_003563005.1 Candidatus Acetothermia bacterium | reverse complement strand
CGGCACAGGTCTCCCTCGCGCATCGGCGATCGCCGGCGTGCGCCCTGGACCAACGCCGAGGTGGGCCACGGCCAACCCCGCGAGGGCAGCAACCGCGATCAAAGCCCACTTCAACATCGCTCGCCTCTCACCCAGAACCGCGGCTTACCCGTTACGCATCGTCCGCCCACTGTGCATCTAGCGCCGGATCGTGGGCGGGATGGCTAACGGGACGTGCACAGTCCGAGATGCTCTCTCGCTACGGTGCACGTCCTCTTGGCCCTCTCTCTTGGACCTCGGCCGACGCCCTACCGCCGCTTGCCCCCCACACTGCGCCCGTAGGATCGCCCTCTGCGCACCGCACCGCCATTGCGCGAGCGTGCTGCATGCGCGTACTGCTGCTCGGGCGCGAAGTCACCGTAGTCGAAGCCCGCAAGGCGCCTCCGCTCCATGGCCGCGCCCAGCACTCCCTCGATCTCGCGGATCAGCGTGCCGTCGGTCCAAGAGGCGGCCAGGGTGAATGCCTCGCCGCTGCGCTCGGCACGGCCAGTACGGCCGATCCTGTGTGTGTAGGCATCCACCGTGTCGGGCATGTCGTAGTTGATCACGTGGGAAATCCCGTCCACATCAAGGCCTCGGGCGGCAATGTCGGTAGCCACCAGCAGCCGGTGTCGTCCTTCACGGAACCCCTTCATGGTCGCCTGGCGCTCCCGTTGCGACATGTTGCCCTCGAGCACGGCCGCCTTGTGGCCCTGACGCCGAAGCAGCGTGCCCAGCCGCTGCGCCCGATGCTTGGTCCTGGTGAACACAAGCACGCGCTCGGAGCGGATCTCCTCGAGCAGAGTAGCGAGCAGCCGGGATTTCAAAGCCTCCGGGACAGGATACAGGGCATGCGCCACCGTCTCCGCGGGGGCGATCCGATCCACCTGGATCTTGACCGGATCTTCCAGCATCCGATTAGCAAGGGTGCGGATCTCCGCGGGCATGGTGGCCGAGAAGAACAGCGTCTGACGATGCCCCGGCAGCCGCTCAAGGATGCGGCGGATGTCGGGCAGAAAGCCCATGTCGCACATGCGGTCCGCCTCGTCGAGCACCACGACCTCGACGTTGGAGAGGTCGACAGCGCCGGCTCCCATGTGATCGAGCAAGCGTCCCGGGCAGGCGACCACGATCTCCGCCCCACGGCGAAGTCCTTGGAGCTGTGGCCCCTTGCTGACCCCGCCATAGATGGAAACGCTCCGTATCTTGGTGTGGGCGCCCAGTTCGCGGATGGCCCCGTGAACTTGCTCAGCAAGCTCGCGCGTGGGCTCGAGAATCAGCGCACGCACGCGCCTCGCCGGCCCCTTGCTCAACCGCTGAAGGATCGGCAGCACGAACGCGGCCGTCTTCCCTGTTCCTGTCTGAGCTGTGCCGAGTACATCGCGCCCGCGGAGCAAGACCGGAATGGCATCTCTCTGGATGGGCGTCGGTTCCTGGAAGCCGGCGTCCACGACGCCAGCCATGATGCGTGGATCGAGTTCAAATTGTTCAAACGACACTGCAAAGCCTCCTTGGCTCTGGCGAGCCAAGTCGCACCCTCAGCCCGTTCACGCGCTCTGGAATATGCCCAATGGACTAGCTCAAGAACTAGGTTGCGAACCACTACGGCGCAAGCGCAGGCTCTATGTTACGCATGGTGAGAGCTCTTCGCAAGCCCCCTCCCGGAAGCCGGTGTTGACCGCCCGGATGGCACGAGGATGCCCCGCCCTGGCCGAGCGCGCGGGTGGCGCGGCAGACGCGAACGCCATTTCCATCTGGCCTCTATCCCGCACTCAGTCCGCAAAGAGGTTAGCCAGACGTGACGTTACAGATTCGCCATGTGCTTTTCGGCAGTGTACCATACGTCCGGGAGGGATGATCTTGGCCAACATATCGAAGTCTGCAGGTGCTTTTGCCATCTCCCGTGACCGGTTCGACGCGGTGATCTTCGATCTCGACGGGGTGATCACCAAGACCGCCCGCCTCCATGCTCGGGCCTGGAAGGACATGTTCGACAGCTTTCTCAAGGGAAGATCTGAGGACTACCAGCCGTTTGACACGGGATCGGACTACCTCCAGTACGTCGACGGAAAGCCCCGCTACGAGGGAGTCCGGAGTTTTCTCGGCTCCCGCGGCATCGAGCTTCCCTGGGGAGACCCCACCGACACGCCGGAACACGAGACCGTATGCGGGCTGGGGAACAGGAAAAACGAGATCTTCGCGAAGCTCCTTCGTGAGGAGGGGGCGGACGTATACCCGTCTTCCGTGGATCTCATCGAGCGCCTTCGTGCGCAGCGGTTCAAGGTTGCCGTCGTTTCCTCCAGCAAGAACTGCGGCGAGATTCTGAGCTCCACAGACCTCACACACCTGTTCGAGGTCCAAGTGGATGGCGTCGAGGCCCAGAGCCTTGATCTGAGGGGCAAACCCGATCCGGACATTTTCCTGGAGGCCGCCCGCCGGTTGGGCGTCCCCCCCGAGAGGTGTGTGGTGTTTGAGGATGCCGTGTCCGGGGTTCAGGCGGGACACCAGGGAGGCTTCGGCGCGGTAGTCGGGGTCGACCGGGCCAACCAGGAGGCGGCGCTCCGCGAGAACGGCGCTGACATCGTCGTCAAGGACCTCGGGGAGGTCGCGATCGAGGTGAAGATCGAGCATCTTCCCTCCGCGCTTGCGTGCAAGGACGAGATCGAGCGCCGCATCGAGGGGGCGCAGGTGATCGTGTTTCTCGACTACGATGGCACACTGACCCCTATCGTCTCCCGGCCGGAGGACGCGGTGCTCTCTCAGGAGATGAGAGAGGCCGTCCAGACCCTAACGGCGCAGTGCCCGGTGGCGGTGGTCAGCGGGAGGGGAAAGGACGACGTGCGCCGGCGTGTGGACATCGACACGCTGTACTACGCGGGGAGCCACGGGTTCGAGATCAGCGGCCCCGGCGGGATCGAGCTGGAGCACCCTGAAGCTCAGGATCTCCTTCCCGTACTGGACGAGCTGGAACGGGCCCTCGGCGAGGAACTCGCGGGTATCGACGGAGCCCAAGTGGAGCGGAAGAAGTATTCCATCGCTGTCCATTACCGCAACGTCCGCGACGAGGATCTTGAAGCGGTCACCCACGTCGTCGATCGGGCAGTCGCAGACCGCAAGGAGATACGCAAGGCCTCGGGCAAGAAGGTGTACGAACTGCGCCCGGAGATTCCGTGGGACAAAGGCAGAGCGCTCCTGTGGCTCCTCAGTGCCTTGGGACTGGATCGGCCCGACGTGGTGCCCTTCTACCTGGGCGATGACCTGACCGATGAGGACGCCTTCCAGGTGCTGCTCAAGCGCGGAATCGGGATCGTGGTCGGCGAAGAACCTCGGGCTACCGAGGCGCAGTACAAGCTGGCCACCACGGACGAAGTCCACGCTTTCCTGCGCCGACTGGACACGAGCTTGACGGAGTTGCGCGCCTGGCGACTGGAATACGAGGGATACGATCCCAAGCAGGAGGGTCTTCGAGAGGCACTGTGCACCTTGGGGAACGGCTACTTCGCCACCAGGGGTGCGGGCTTCGAGACCCAGGCCGATGGTTTCCACTACCCCGGGACCTATCTTGCCGGCGGGTACAACCGACTCAAGACGGCGATCGCCGGGCGGATCGTCGAGAACGAAGACTTGGTCAACCTCCCTAACTGGCTTCCCCTCCAGTTTCGCAACTCAGGAGGGAGTTGGTTCAGCCCCGACGAGATGGAGATCCTCTCCTACCACCAAGAGCTGAACATCAAGCAGGGCGTTCTCCACCGGCGTGTACACTTCCGTGACGACGAGGGACGGGAGACACGGGTGTTCAGCCGTCGGCTGGTGAGCATGGCGGACATGCACGCCGCCGCCCAAGAGGTGACCGTCGTCCCGGTGAACTGGTCCGGCGTGCTGGAGTTCCGTGTCGCCCTGGACGGACGCGTCACCAACTCCGGCGTCGCCCGCTACCGCGAACTGCGGAGCAGACACCTAGAACCTGTGGAAGCACGAGCGCTCGACGAGAATGCCATCCTCCTCAAAGTGCGAACCAATCAGTCCAAGCTGGTAATCGCCCAGGCTGCCCGGGTCGCGGTGTTCCGAGGCAAGGTGCAGGAGCCTGTGCAGCGTTCGGTGGAACAGGAGACCGGATACATTGGCCAGGGCTTCACCGTCGAGTTGAGCGAAGGGGAACCCCTCACCGTGGAGAAGGTCCTCGCCCTGTACACCTCGCGGGATCAGGCCATCTCCGAGTGCGGCCTGGCAGCCGAAGAGGCGGTCCGCGAGACCGGGCGATTTGACGAGCTGCTCGACCCGCACGCTCAGGTCTGGCGGCAGCTGTGGCGCAGGTTCGACCTTCGGCTCGAGCTCAACGCCCCGGGATACGACCACCACGTGCAGGAAGTCCTGCGACTCTACAGCTTCCACCTCCTCCAGAGCGCGTCCATGTACTCCCTGGACATCGATGTGGGCATGCCAGCACGAGGCTGGCACGGCGAGGCCTATCGAGGGCACATCTTCTGGGACGAGCTGATCATCTTCCCCTTCCTCAACTACCGCGCACCACAGATCACCCGTACCCTGCTTATGTACCGCTACGGGCGGCTGGACGCGGCCCGCAGAGCGGCCCACGAACTCGGGTACAAGGGAGCCATGTTCCCCTGGCAGAGCGGCAGCGACGGGCGTGAAGAAACCCAGCAGTTCCACCTGAACCCCCGCTCGGGAAACTGGAACCCCGACAACTCGCATCTGCAGCGCCACATCAACGTGGCCATCGCCTACAACGTGTGGCAGTACTACCAGGTCACCTCCGATCTGGAGTTCCTCTGCCTCTACGGAGCCGAGATGATCCTGGAGATCGCCCGATTCCTGGCCAGCCTGGCGTCCTACAACCGGGAGCGCGGCCGATACGAGATCCGTGGGGTCATGGGCCCGGACGAGTTCCACGACGCCTATCCGGACTCCGATAAGCCAGGTCTGAACAACAACGCCTACACCAACATCATGGCCGTGTTCGTGTGGGATCGGGCGCTCGATCTGTTGGAGATCCTGCCGCGACAGGAGATGCAGCGGCTCCGGGAGAAGCTTGCGCTCCAGGATGCAGAGCTGGCCAGGTGGAAGGAGATGAGCCGGAAGATGTTCGTCCCCTTCCACGATGGAGGCATCATCAGCCAGTTCGAAGGTTATGAGGAACTCCAGGAGTTTGACTGGGAGGGATACCGCAAGAAGTACGGGAACATCCAGCGGTTGGACCGAATCTTGGAGGCGGAAGGGGATACGCCCAATCGCTACAAGGCGTCGAAGCAGGCCGACGTGTTGATGCTGTTCTACCTCTTCTCCGCAGAGGAACTGGGAGGCCTGCTTAAGGAGCTGGGCTACCCGTTCGATCACGATACGATACCCAAGAACACGGACTATTACTTGCAGCGAACCTCCAACGGCTCCTCCCTGAGCTGGGTCATCCACTCGTGGGTGGCGGCTCGCCGGGACCGTGAGCGCTCCTGGAAGCTGTTCGAGCAGGCACTGAAAACCGATGTGGCCGATATCCAGGGGGGGACGACACCCGAGGGGATCCATCTGGGTGCCATGGCCGGCTGCGTGGACCTCATCCAGCGCGGTTACACCGGTCTCGAGTGTCGTGGCGGCGTGCTGTACTTCAACCCGCGATTTCCCAAACCCATCGAGAGAATCGGGATGCACATCCGATACCGCGGCAACGCGCTGGAAGTGGAGATCGCCGCCAACCGCCTGAAGGTACAGGCCCCAGAGCGGCTCACGGTGCCGATCAGGGTAGGCGTCCGCGACAAGATCGTCCAGCTGGAGGCGGGAGGGACGAGCACGTTCGACCTCTAGTCGACGCCCCCAGCAGCGCAGCTGTTAAGGTTCCAGGGCAGCCTCGGCAAGCAGCTGCCTTGCGAGGACGGCTGCCCCCAAGGCCAGCTCCGGACTGAAAGGGAGGAAGCAGTGCGGATCTACTTCGCGCGACACGGGGAGAGCGAGGCCAATGTCCGACAGGTGTTCTCCAACAGCACGGGCATCCACGGCCTCACCGAGAACGGGAAGGCCCAGGCAGAGAAGCTGGCAGAGCGTCTGAGCGGTGTTTCCTTCAGCGACCTCTACACAAGCCCCATACTGCGGGCCTTCCAGACGGCGACCATAGTGGGCCAAGCGCTCGGCCTCGCCTGTCGGATCGAGGACGCGCTGCGCGAGTACGATGTGGGCGTCCTCGAGGGACAGCCCTACACCGAGGATACACAACGCATCTACTGGGAGGTGGCTCGGCAGTGGGTGGACGCGCAGCAACGGGACACCCGCATCGAGCGCGGGGAAAGCCATTGCGAGATCGCTGCGCGCTTCCTTCCTCTCATCGGCCGCCTCCAGAGACAGTACGGAGGAACCGAGACGAACGTGGTGATCATCAGCCACGGAGGCACCTTGCGGGCCATGCTGCCCCTGTTGCTCGACAACATCGACGCCGCTTACGCGTTGGAGCACCCGCTCGGCTACACCTCCTGTGTTATCGCGCAGGAACGGGACGGGGCGTGGGATTGTGTGCAATGGGGAGATGACACCCTGCCCTAGCAGCGCAACTCCAGGGGTTTCCGGGTAAGATTGCTGAGCAACACATTGTCTTGCCTACCCTCTCTTCCTTTTCCCGATGTGCCGACCATAGGCAACTCTCAGATCAGTGCAAGCTCGGGATTCCCGAGCAGGCGCGAATGCCGGCTGGCTGCGTGCGCATGAGGCCATTCAGTGTGAGGACACGCACCACCCGTGGGGGTGCAGGATCGCCGCAGCCCACGTATAATTGCCCAGTCCCATCAGCATCCTAGCGAGGAGTGAGAGGCGTGCGAAGGTAGTCTTAGCGAAGACGCGTGGCAGGGCCGGACAGTG
>PWTC01000155.1 GCA_003563005.1 Candidatus Acetothermia bacterium | reverse complement strand
TTCGACGATGAGGAGATCCTGGAGGCGATCCTGGCGCACGCCGGGCATGTGGAGCCGAGTTCGCCCATGGGCTGGGCGCTGGCGGCCGTGGACCCGCTGACAGGGCTCATCGTGGCCGCGGCGCTGGTGCACCCGGAGAAGATCGCCGGGCTCACCGCAGAGAACGTCCTCAACCGCTACAAGGAGAAGGGCTTCGCCCGCTCGGCCTCCCGCGAGGGGATCGCCTTGTGCTCGAAGCTGGGCATGGAACTCGACGAGTTCGTAGATGCCGTCCTTCGGGCCATGCAGGACGCCCGCGCCGAACTAGGGCTGTAAGCGACCACTCTCAGCTGGATGTGCGGCGTAGCTTGTCTACGCCGCCGCGGTGAACGTCGGAGGGAACCCAGGAGGCGCAGAGGTCGCAGAGAACGGCACGGTCCTGGTCGTGAAGCACAGGATCTGCTCTATCCGTGTTAGGGGCGCCAGCTCCTGCCGTGTCGCCGAAGGCGCCGTGGCTGAATCAGCTTGTCCACGGGCTCGGCCTTCGGCCTCGCACACGGCCTCGCGGCTGCGCCGCTCGGACACGGAGTCCGAAAGCAAGATTCTGGGTTGAATCCCGCCTTGTAGTTCATGGTTGTATAGGTACTCCTCTGCGTTCTATGTGGCTCTGCGGTTATGTTTGTTGGGTCTGCACTTCAACACCACGAACCGCTGAGGTCTCAGAGATCGCAGAGAACACCAAGGCGAGGTTTGAGAACCAGAATCTGCATTATCCGTGTCAGCGCGAAGCGCTGCCGTGGTCGGCGTAGGGCGAAGCCCGGAGCCGCCGTGGCTAAACCTGCATTGGCCACGGGCTCGCTGAACGTCGCAGTCAAACTACGACGCTGCGCCTTAGCCGACGCCGCCTCGCGGCTGCGCCGCTCGGACACCGCACATCAGGACCATGGTTTGAAACCCAGAAGCTGCTTCATCCGTGTCAGCGCGAAGCGCTGCCATGGTCGGCGTAGGGCGAAGCCCGGAGCCGCCGTGGCTGAGAATGGACTGGCCACGGGCTCGCTGAACGTCGCAGTCAAACTACGACGCTGCGAAATCGCCCTCCGGTCAGCGACCGCTCGCCCAGGTCCAGGCGTACCGGCCCGCCCCCTGTTCGATGGCCAAGGTGAGGGTCCACTCCCCCTGCAGGGGCTCGAACCGCTCCGTCCGCCGAAAGCGCTTCCCGGAGGCCGCTTCGCCCTCCCACCGCAGTACGCCGTCGGCATCGCGCAGCACCCAGGTCGCACTCCCTCGGGACAGGTCCACATCAATCGAGAGCTCGACCCGCGCGGCGTCCTCGCGGACGGTCAGGGTCCAGGTACGTGTCTCGGTTCGCTCGCCGAAGCGTGCCTCGGAGCTCTGCCGGCTCACCGAATCCCAGCCGGTGCAACCTGCCAGCGCAAGACACACGGACGCAGCGAACAAGACGGCGGTAGCCTCGCGCAATGGAACCCTCATCGCCTCTCCCTCAAGGCTCCGGACAGCACGGACTCGTTCGGCAGCACGGCTCGGTCCCGGGCGCGTCTAGATCACGCCGAGGGCGCGCCCGACCTTGGCGAACTTCTCTAGCGCGAACGCGAGGTCATCCTGGGAGTGCACGGCGGAGATCATGACCCGGAGGCGCGCTTTCCCCCGCGGCACGGTGGGAAACGCGATCGCTTGCGCGAACACGTCCTCCTGGAACAACCGCTTGGAGAACTCCCAGGCCGTGGTGGCCTCCCCGAGCATGACCGGGGTGATCGGTGTCTCGGACGCGCCGGTGTCGAACCCGAGCTCCTCCATCCGCGCCTTGAACCAGGCGGCGTTGTCCCACAGGCGCCGCTGCTCCTCATCGGATCGCTCGAGCACATCCACCGCGGCGATGCACGCCGCCACATCGGCCGGGGTGGTCGCCGAGGAGAACAGGAACGGCCGTCCCTGCTGCCTCAGGTACTCCACGATCTCCCGCTTGCCGGCGACATAGCCGCCGACCACACCGAACGCCTTGGAGAGCGTCCCCACCTCCACATCCACTCGCCCGTGCAGTCCGAAGTGATCCACGATGCCACGCCCATGCGAGCCGAGCACACCCTCGCCGTGCGCGTCGTCCACGAGGACCAGCGCCTGGTGGGCTTCGGCAGCCTCCACGATTCCTGGAAGTGGTGCCAGGTCGCCGTCCATGGAGAAGACCCCGTCTGTGATCACCAGCTTCCGCGGTGCCTGAGCGTGCTCGTCGAGCGCCTTGGCCAGCGCGTCCACGTCGCGATGCGGGAAGATCACCCGGGTGGCCTTGGTCAGCCGGCAGCCGTCGATGATCGAGGCGTGGTTGAGCTCGTCGGTGAAGATGACACCGTCCTTACCGGCCAAAGCGGGAATCGCTGCCAGGTTCGCACAGAACCCCGACTGGAACATGACGGCGTCTTCGGTGTGCTTGAACGTCGCCAAGCGCCGCTCGAGTTCGTTATGCAGCGTCATGGTGCCGGCGATCGAACGCACAGCCGCCGGTCCGACGCCGTATTCACGAACAGCGTTCAGGGCCGCTTCCTTGAGCCGGGTGTCGTCGGCGAACCCCAGGTAGTTGTTGGAGCACATGTTGAGCACCCGGTGCCCGTCCACGACCGTCCAAGCCCCCACAGAGCTCCCGATGGTGCGGATGGTGTTGTACAGACCCTGCTCCCTCAGCGCGTTCAGCTCCGCGGTGACGAAGTCGTACTTGCCCATCGACGTCCTCCTTGCGCGGCTGCGTGGATTCGCGTCAGGATACCCATCCTCGTTTGCACCCGCAAACATCGTGTTGTGGGCCGCTCCGCACAACCGTACAATCCCCGCGGCGCAAGGCGCACGCGAAAGGACGGGAGCATCATGTACGCCATCGCGAAGACCGCCGCCGAGCCGGGCGCGCACATGATCCAGAGGGATCCGACCCCACCTGGCGAAGGCGATGTCTTGATCAAGGTTACAGCCACTTCCATCTGCGGTACCGACGTACACATCTACAACTGGGATGCCTGGGCACAGAGCCGCATCCGCGTCCCGCTCATCCTCGGCCACGAGCAGGCGGGGATCGTGGAAGAGGTGGGTCCCGGCGTCACCAGAGTGGCGCCCGGAGATCATGTCTCCGCGGAGACGCACATCTACTGCGGACGCTGCTACCTCTGCGAGACGGGGAAGCCCCACATCTGCCAGAACCTCGAGATTCTCGGACTGGACAGGGACGGCTCGTTCGCCGAGTACCTGACGATCCCCGAGCGCGTGCTCTGGAAGAACGATCCGACGGTTCCCCCTGCTGTCGCATCCATCCAGGAGCCCTTCGGGAACTCGGTCCACGTCGCCATGGCGGGGGAGGTCTCCACGAAGAACGTGCTCATCATGGGGGATGGGCCCACAGGCCTCCTCGCAGCCGGCGTGTGCCGGACGCTGGGGGCCTCCCGTGTGTGGCTGGCGGGGTTGCTGGATTACCGTCTCGAGGTGGCCCGCCGCCTAGGTGCACACCATACCATCAACGCTGGGTCAGAGGACGTCGTCTCGCAGGTGCTAGGTTGGACGGAGGGGCTCGGCGCGGACGTGGTGCTCGACATGTCCGGATCTGAAGCCGCACTGAAGCAGGCCATCGCGCTCGTCCGCCCCGGTGGACGGATCATCGCCTTCGGGATCCCCTCGCACAGCCCGCAGCTCGATCTGGCCGCGGTGGTGTTCAAGGAAGCCGAGCTGATGGGTGTGGTGGGGCGTCTCATCTTCGATACCTGGCACCAAGCGGCCCGGATCTTGCCGCTCGTCGACGTGACCGCGGTGATCACCGACGAGCTTCCCCTCCGCGACTGGGAACACGGGATGAAGCGCATGGTCCAGCGCGAGGCGATCAAGGTCATCCTCTACCCCGACCGGTAGCTCTGGCGCACCTCGTAGGGGATCCACCACAGGATTGTTGAACACCGAGGACAAGCCCGGACTGAACGTCGGGGACAAGCCCCGACCAACGTCGGAGACGAGCTCCGACTAACGTCGGGGACAGGCCCCGCCCGAACGTCGGGGACAAGCCCCGACGCTACGATGACCAGACATTCCCGCCTCTGTAGCGTCGCATCTTGCATGCGACGTTCAGGTCGGACCTTGCGTCCGACGTTCGTCCACCCAACGTCGGGGACAAGCCCCGACAAACGTCGGATACAAGATCCGACGCTACACATCCGGAGGTGGAGTTGACTTCGGAGACAAGAACCGACGCTACGACTGCCCATGATCCTGCAGCGCAGGGGGGGGTGCTGCTCGTTATGGGATGTAGGCGATGGCCTCGATCTCGACGCGCGCACCCTTGGGAAGCGCCGAGACCGCGACACACGCCCGCGCGGGCTTGTGCCCGCCGAAGAAGTCCGCGTACACGGAGTTGACGGCGGCGAAGTCGGCCATGTCGACGAGGAAGATGGTCGCCTTCACCACGTGCTCGGGCCCGGCTCCCCCTGCGGCCAGCACCCGCGCCACGTTGTCCAGAGAGGCTTTGGCTTGGGCATCGATGCCGCCCGAAACGATCTCCCCGTCAGCGCCCAGCGGGATTTGCCCTGAGACGAACAGGAACCCGCCCGCTCGGAACCCGGGCACGTAAGGCCCGACGACAGTGGCTCCCTGGGGAACGACTGGGCCAGTCCGCTCATTCACACCCATGTGAGCCGCGCGATCTCAGCGCCGTCCCCCCTCCGGGGACCCAGCTTCAAGAGGCGTGTGTACCCGCCGTCACGATCTCGATAGCGCTCTCCGATCTCGGTGAACAGCTTCGCCGTTGCCTCTTTGTCCTGAAGGATCGCGAACGCCCGGCGCTGCCCCGCCTGGTCACCACGGCGTGCCCACGTCACCAGCCGCTCCACAACCTGTTGCGTGGCTTCGGCGCGCGCGGTCGTCGTGTCGACCTTTCCGTGGACGATGAGCGCCTTCGCCTGGCCGGCCAGCACCGACCGCCGGCGTGATCTATCCATGCTCAGCTTGGGAACCTTGTTACGATGCCGCATCCTACGACTCCTTCTCTGAACGAAGCGCGTACCCAAGCTCGGCGAGCTTGTCCAACAAGCGCTGGAGCGTCTTCTCCCCCAGACCGTGGATGTCGAGAAGCTCCTCCCGGCTGCGCGCCAGGAGGTCACCCATGGTCACGATCCCCTCTTCACGCAGCAGGTTGCAGGCCCGCACGTCGAGTCCCATGTCCGCCAGGACCAACAGGTTCTCCTCAGGGGTCTCCTCCTCGACGGGAGCTGCTCTGCTCACGCCGCCTGCCAGGAACTCGAAGTGCCGCCCGAGCGTTGCCACCGCCTGCTCCACCGCCTCCTGGGGGGACACCGAGCCGTCGGTGAACACCTCGAGCACCAAGCGCTCGTATCCCGAGAGCCCACCGACGCGGGTGTCCTCTACCAGGTAGTTCACCCGCTCCACCGGGGAGAAGTCGCAGTCCACCGGGATTAGCGACAGAGGCGCGTCCTCTCGCTTATTCTCATCGGCAGATCGAAACCCTCGATCCACCTCGATCTCCATCTCCATCTCCAAGCGGCCGTCGTCCGAGAGACTCGCCAGATGCAGCTCAGGGTTCACGATCGACACCCCGGTCGGCGTCTCGATGTGCTCGGCGCGCACATCCCCCGGCCCCTGTATGTCCAGGGACAGCCTGTGCGGTTCCCCATCCGTACTGCGGATCGCAAGTGCTTTCAGGTTGAGGATGACCGCCAGGAGGTCCTCCCGCACGCCGGGAAGCGTGTCGTATTCGTGATACCGTCCCGCGAAGTTCACCCGTACCACAGCTGCCCCAGGGATGCTCGAAAGCAACACCCTCCGCAGTGCGTTGCCCAGCGTGGTCGCGTAGCCTCGCTCGAACGGTTCCACCGCCAGGCGGCCGTAGGACGCGCTGGCTTCCAGCCACTCCATCTGCTCTGGATAGACGAACTCTGGCATAGGCACTACCTCGAGTAGAACTCGACGATCAGGTTGACCTCGATCGATCGGTCCATCTCCTCCGGTGTCGGCTGCCCTGTCAGCTGCAGCCTCAGCGTCTCCAGGTCGCGGCTCAGCCAGCCGGGAAGCGCACGGCGGTCGGCTGCTGCCTTGATCCCCTCACGCAGGTGGTCTTTGGACTCAGGCTTGACTTCGATCATGTCACCCTCCTGCACAAGATAGGAGGGGACGTTCGTGTGACGCCCGTTGACCAGGAAGTGCCCATGGTTGATGAGCTGCCGTGCCTGATCACGGGAGCTGGCGAACCCGGCCCGGTAGACGATGTTGTCCATCCGGCTTTCCAGCGTCCTCAGCAGCGCCTCGCCGGTCACGCCCTTCCACTTCTTCGCTGTCTCCACATAGCCCCTGAACTGGGACTCGCGGATCCCGTACATGCGCTTCACCTTCTGTTTCTCACGCAGGTGGCGGGAGAAGATGGTCGGGCGGCGGCGGAATTTCCCGTGCTGGCCAGGAGGGTTGGCGCGCCGGTTCATGGCGCAGCGGGCTGAATAGCAGCGGTCCCCCTTCAGGAAGAGCTTCGTGCTCTCACGTCTGCAAAGCTTGCACTTCGCCTCGGTATGTCGTCCCATGCCGTGACCTCCTAGGAGTGCGGTGTCGGGGTCACGTTCCTGACCTCACCGACTTGGATGCCCGAAGAGCGAAGTGTCTGCACGGCGGCCTGGCGGCCCGCACCGGTGCCGTTCACCGTGACCACAACTGACCGGATGCCGAACTCGCGCATGTCGCGCACTAGGGCCTGGCAGGCGACCTGGGCGGCGTACGGAGTCCCCTTCCGTGAGCCGGAGAACCCCACCACACCGGGAGACTTCCAGAGTATGACGTTTCCATCAAGGTCGGTGAGCGTGAAAATGGTGTTGTTGAAGCTGGAGTGCACATGCACGCGTGCATGATCCAGCTTGATGTTCTTCTTCTTCCGCGCCGCCGTCCGCGTTCGTGGTCGTGCCATGACCTACCGCTTCTCCTTCTTCGTGGTCTTCGTACCTGCCTGCGAGGGCCGTGGTCCCTTCCACGTCCTAGCGTTGGACCGGGTCTTCTGGCCCCGCATGGGCAAGCGCGCCTTGTGCCTCAAGCCCCGATAGGATCCGATATCGCTGATCCGCTGGATGTTTCCTCGCACTTCCCGCCGGAGGTCGCCCTCCACTGGCCGGGACTCGACCGCCCGGCGCAGCGCCGTGACCTCTTGTTCCGTGAGGTCCATCACCTTGGTGTCGGGGTTGACCCCAGACTCGACAAGGATCTCCTCAGCACGCGTCCGCCCCACACCATAGATATAGGTCAACGCAATCGCGATGCGCTTCTTTGCAGGAAGGTTCACACCAGCAATTCTCGCCATGATGCCCCCTTAGCCCTGTCGCTGCTTGTGCTTGGGTTGCCGGCAGATAACCCAGAGGCGTCCGAAGCGCCGGATCACTCGACACTTCTCGCATATCGGCTTCACAGAGCTTCGTACCTTCATGCCATGTCCTCCTAGGTCTCCCGGTACACAATCCGTCCCCGCGTCAAGTCATACGGGGAGAACTCGACCACCACGCGATCACCCGTCACCACCCGGATGAAGTGCTTCCTCATGCGGCCCGACGTGATACACAGGGCTAGATATCCATTGTCCAGCCGAATCCGGAACATGGAGTCGGGCAGCACCTCGACCACCTCGCCCCGCGCCCGGATCACATCCTTCTTCGACAATACGCCTCCCAGATGTTCCCTGTGAGCACCTTCGGCCCATCCGCCGTCACGGCGACCATCTCCTCGTAGTGAGCCGATAGCCCGCCGCTGGCCGTCACGGCCGTCCACCCATCCTCCCGGATGACCACCGGTTCATCGTCCGTCTTGGCCATGACCTCAAGGGCCATCACCAGTCCCTCCCACAGCTTGGGCCCTTGTCCGGGTGGGCCAAAGTTGGGGATCTGCGGATCCTCGTGGAGCTCACGGCCGATGCCGTGCCCCACGAACTCCCTGACCACATGGAAACCTCGCTGCCGGACATACCCACCCATTGCGTGTGAGAGGTCTGAAATACGGCCGCCGATTCTAACAGCCTCGCCAGCCGCCCGCAAGGCTCCCCGCGTCGCTCCCATAAGGCTCTCGGCCTGCGGGCTCACGGAACCGACGGGAACCGTCAGGGCTGCATCAGCGAAGTACCCTTGCCTATGAAGCCCCACATCCACGGAAAGCAAATCGCCATCCTCCAAGTGGACCTTTTCCGAGGGGATGCCGTGGAGTATCTCATCGTTGCGCGAGGTGCACAGCGTCGCCGGGAAACCGCGGTAACCCTTGAACGCCGGCTCCGCACCCGCCTCACGAATCCAGCGTTCAGCCCACCGATCGAGCTCACCGGTCGTCGTCCCCGGCGTCGCCCGGAGGACCACTTCGACCAGCAACTCGGCCACCATCGCCGCGTTCTCCTCCATGATGGCGAGCTCTCGATCCGTCTTAAGCCTGAGCATGCCCCAGCGCCTTGAGGGCCTGCGCATACACGTGCTCGGGAGGTGCAGCACCGTCCAGCCGCTTCAGCACGCCCTTGCTCTCGTAGTGCTCTACAAGTGGCGCGGAGTCCTTCTCGTAGACGTCGTAGCGCCGAGCGATCACCTCGGGCACGTCATCAGGCCGCTGGTACAACTCCCCGCCACAGCGGTCACAGCGTCCCGCCGTGGCCGGCGGCTGGGTGAGCAAGTTGTAGTTCTCCCCGCAGTCCCGGCAGACGCGCCGCGCCGACAGCCTCCGCACCACCTCATCGCGTGTCAGCTCTAGGTAGAGCACGGCACCTACAGGTGTGATCTCTGCGAGCCCTTCCGCCTGAGCAAGCGTGCGTGGGAATCCATCGAGCAGAACGTCCTCTCCGCCGATCCTTCCACGCACCATGTCGAGGATCAGCCCGTCCGGCACGAGCTCCCCCCGGTCCATGTGGACCTTGGCCTTCCGCCCCAGTTCCGTATCTCGGGCCACCTCGTCCCGCAGGATGTCCCCCGTGGACAGGTGCCTGAGCTTCGTCGCCGTCGCCAGGCGGCCCGCGAGCGTCCCCTTGCCCGAACCAGGCGGCCCCAGCAGCACCACGGTTCTCATCCCGAACGCCTTCCGAGGAACCCCGTGCCCTTGACCAGAGACTCGTACTGCCTCATGACGAGGTGCGCCTCGATCTGCATCCAGGTGTCGATGCCCACACCCACCATGATCAGCAGCGATGTGCCACCGAGGGTGAACCCCCGGATCCCCGACGCCGCCCTGAACAAGAACGGCAGCACAGCGATGAGGGCCAAGAACAGCGCGCCCACCAGCAGCAGCCGCCCCGTCACCTTGGACAGGTAGTCGGCTGTCTGTTGGCCGGGCCGCACGCCCGGCACGAACCCGCCCGACTCGCGCAGGTTCTTGGAGATGTCGGCTGGATCGAACACCAACGAGGAGTAGAAGTACGTGAAGAAGATGATGAGCAAGACGTATGCGATCAGATAAGGCGTGCTGCCCATCTCCACATAGCGCTGGATACCCTCAAGCCCGGGGATCCACATGGCGATGGAGCTGGGCAAGGTCAGGATCGCGGAAGCGAAGATGATCGGGATGACGCCACCTTGGTTCACCCGAATGGGAAGGTGCGACGTGTGGCCTCCGTAGACCCGGCGTCCCGAGGTGCGCTTGGCGTACTGGATCGGGATCTTCCTCTGCCCCTGCTGGACGACCACCGCGCCGGCGATGACGGCCACGAACATCACGAACAGGCCGATGCCCCACAGCGGATCGACCGCGCCGCCCGCGATGTCCGCGAACACCGTGCCCACCTCAGCAGGAAAGCGAGCCACGATCCCGGCCATGATGATCATCGAGATGCCGTTTCCGATCCCGTTCTCGGTGATCCGCTCGCCGATCCACATCAAGAAGACCGTGCCCGTCGTCAGGGCCACGATCGATGTGATGAAGTACAGGAAACCGCCTGTAGCGACCCCGGTGGCCGCCACCGAATAGCTAATGCCGTAAGCCTGGACGACGGCCAGCCCGACCGTCCCCCAGCGCGTGTACTGCGTGAGCTTCCTGCGTCCTTCACGACCTTGCTGTTGCAGGGCCTTCAGTTTGGGGAACACCGGGATCAGCAGCGACAGGATAATCGAGGCGTTGATGTACGGGATGACACCGAGGGCGAACAGGGAGAACTCCTGAAGCGCTCCCCCGGTGAACAGGTTCATGAAGTCGAACAGCCCGGCGCCGAACAACCCCGCCATGGCCTCTGCGAGCTGCGACGTATCCACGCCTGGAACAGGGATGTGCACGCCAATCCGGAACACAAGCAGCATCCCGAGCGTGAACAGGATCCGCTTTCGCAGCTCTTCCACAGCGAACAGGTGACGCAGTCGCTCCAGCACCTAGACCTCCTCGGCCGTGCCGCCCGCGGCGGCGATCTTCTCCATCGCCGTCTTGCTGAACCTGTGGGCCTTCACGGTCAACGCCTTGCGGAGCTCCCCCTGTCCGAGGATCTTCAGCCCGTCCTTGGGGTCGTCGACCACACGGCGCCGCATGAGGTCCTCGAGGGTCACGGTGTCGCCCTCCTCGTACCTTCGCTCCAGCTCAGCAACGTTCAACACTGCATACTCGACGCGCCCCGGGTTCTTGAAACCCCGCTTGGGGAAGCGCATCCAGATCGGCGTCTGGCCGCCCTCGAATCCCCGCCGCACCGTGACGCCTGCGCGCGAACCTTGGCCCTTCGTTCCCCGGCCAGTTTCGTGGCCGCCTCGGCCTGAGCTGTAGCCGCGGCCCACACGCTTCCGCCGCTTCTTGGCCCCGGGGCTGGGAGATAGATTGTCAAGCCCTGGCATCCTCAACCTCCACGAGCTCCTCTGCTTGCTTGTCACGCCGTGTGGCCACTGCCTCCACCGGCTCCAGCGCCCGCAGGCCTTCGATCGTCGCACGGGCGAGGTTCAGCGGATTCGTAGGGCCCAGCGATTTGGTGAGGATGTTCGCGATCCCCGACAGCCGGCACACCGCCCCGACCGTTCGCCCAGCGATGACCCCTGTGCCGGGGTAGGCCGGCTTCAGCATCACCCGCGCCGCCTTGAAGCGCCCCAGAATCTCATGGGGTATGGTGCCGTTCACGATCGGAACCTCCACGATCGCCTTCGCCGCGTCGCGCACAGCCTGCTGAATGGCCTGAGGAATCTCCACGGACTTCCCGAACCCCACGCCGACGTGGCCTTCTCCGTCGCCGACCACGGCAACCACACGAAACCTAAGGCGCTTGCCGCCCTTGGTCACTTTGCCCACCCGGCGGATCTCGATGACCTCGTTGGAAAGCGCCTCTGGGTCGATCCTGTACCTCACAGCGCCAACCCCTCCTCCCTCGCCGCATCTGCGAGCGCCTGCACCTTGCCGCGGTAGGGGTAACCGGCACGATCGAATACCACCCGCTCCACGCCCACCGCGAGCGCCCGCCGGGCGACAAGCCCGCCGATCAGACGGGCCGCCTCCACTGTAGGGCTGTTCACCTGCTCGCGGATCTCCGGACACATCGTGGAGGCGCTCACCAACGTGCGACCCCTTTCATCATCAACGACCTGTGCATAGATATGCTGCAAAGACTTGCGCACGCACAGGCGAGGCCGCTCGGCGGTGCCCACCACCTTCCGGCGTACCCGCACGTGGCGTCTCTTCCGCTGCTTCTCTCGTCCACGTTTGCTCGTACTCGCCATCGCCATCACTTCGCCCCGACCTTGCCCGCCTTGCGGGCCACTTCCTCGCCGCGGTAGCGAACCCCTGTGCCCCGATAAGGCTCGGGCTTCCGGAATCCCCGGATATGGGCCGCCACTTGTCCGACGAGTTGCTTGTCGATGCCCGTCACGGTCACCCTGGTGTTGTCACGAACCTCGACCTCGATCCCATCGGGCAGTTCATAGCGCACCGGATGGGAATAGCCGAGCTCCATGACGAGCGTCCGCCCCTCCAATCGGGCGCGGTACCCCAGCCCTCTGAGCTCCAGCTCCCGCTGCCACTTCTGGCTCACCCCATGCACCATGTTCGCGATCAGCGCCCGATACAGGCCATGCCGCGATCGGTACACCGCCCGATCCGCCTTGCGGGTGACGTGGACCGTCCCCTCGTGCACCCCCACATCCACGAACTCGGACTCGAACACCTGCTCGAGACTGCCGTGCGGGCCGCGGACGATCACACGCCCGTCATGAAGCTCCACCTGCCCCCCCTCGGGCAGGGCGATGGGTCGCTTGCCAACCTTGGACATCGCTTCACCTCACCAAATCTCGCACAACAGCTCGCCACCCAGGTTACGCCTTCGAGCCTCGCGGCCGGTCAGCACGCCCTCCGAGGTGGACAGGATGCTCACGCCGAGCCCTCCTCGGGTCTCGGGGATCTCATCGGCACCCACGTACACGCGGCGCGAGGAACGGCTGATCCGCTTGAGCCCGACGATGGCCAGCCGACGCACCCGCGTCCCGTACTGCTTGTACTTCAGGCGAAGTCGGAGTGTCGCACAGGGCTCGCCCGGCTCGATCTCGTAGCCCTCGATGTACCCCTCGTCCGCCAGGATCCTGGCGATCGCCTCCTTCATCTTCGAGGAGGGGACCACAACCTCGTTGTGCTTACGCATACCCGCGTTACGAATGCGCGTCAACAGGTCAGCGATGGGATCGTTCACAGCCATCCATACCACCTCACCAGCTGGCCTTCTTCACGCCCGGGATCTCCCCGTCGAGGGCCATCTTGCGGAAACACAGCCTGCACAGGCCGTAGTCCCGGATGAACGCCCGCGGTCGTCCGCATAGCTGACAGCGGTTCTTGTGACGCACTTTGAACTTCGGGTCTCGCAAGGATTTCAGCACCAATGCCTTCCGCGCCATCGTCCTCCCCCTCAACTCTCCTGGAACGGACAGCCCAGGGCCTTGAGCAGTTCGTAGGCCTCTCTGTCCGAGCCAGCAGTGGTCCGAATCGTGATGTCCATCCCCTGGGTGCGCGTCACGTCGTCGTAGGACACCTCGGGAAACACAGTCTGTTCCACAAGTCCCAACGTGTAGTTGCCCCTGCCGTCGAACGAATCGCGCGATACGCCCTTGAAGTCGCGGATTCCAGGCATCACCACGTTGAAGAGCTTGTTCAGGAACTCGAACGCGCGCACGCCGCGGAGGGTGACCATGCAGCCGATCGCCTCTCCCTGACGGATCTTGAAGTCCGAGATGGACTTCTTGGCCCGCGTGATCACCGGCCTCTGCCCCGTGATCTGGGCCAGATTCCGCATCGCCCCCTCCAACACCTTGGGGTCATCGTGCTTGCCGACGCCCATGTTCACGACCACCTTCACCAGCCGGGGGACCTGCATGACGTTAGCCACCCCGAGCTCCGTACGGAGCTTCGGCACAACCTCGGTCCGGTATCGCTCGTGCAATAGCATGTTCATCGTCATGCGAACGTCGCGCCGCCCTTGCGGCACTTCCTCTGTTTTGCTCCATCCACAACCGCGCTCCCGACGCGCGTTGGGACGCCGCAATCCGGGCAGACCAGCCGCACGTTCGACATATGGATCGGCGATTCACGCTGGATGATCCCCGGCTCGCGCACGGTCTGCGTAGGGCGCTGGTGTTTGGTCACGATGTTCGTCCCTTCGACGAGCACCCGGTCCCTCTCGGGGTACACGCGCAACACCTTTCCCATCTTACCCCTATCCTCACCGGCGATCACCTTCACCCGGTCGCCCTTCTTCACGCTCTGCATCACGCCTCCTACACCACCTCAGGCGCCAGCGAGATGATCCGCATCATCCCCTTCTCCCTGAGCTCACGCGCTACGGGCCCGAACACCCGTGTACCAACCGGTTGCAGGTTCTTGTCGACCAACACCAAAGCGTTCTCGTCGAACCGAATCGTGCTACCGTCCACCCTTCGGTACGCGGCACGCGTGCGGACGATGACGCCGCGCACGAGCGCGCCCTTCTCGAACTCCGAGGTCGGTATCCTCTTTCTCACCGACCCCACGATGATGTCCCCGACCTGGCCACGGCGCCGCTTACCGAGAACGGTGATGCATCGCACTTCCTTAACGCCTGTGTTGTCCGCGATGGTGAGCATCGTCTGCGGCAGGATCATGGCTAACCCTCCACCCGGCGGATGATCTCCACCAGCCGCCATCGCTTCAGTCGCGACAGGGGCCTCGTCTCCTGAATCCTCACCATGTCGCCTACGTGGGCCAGGCCCCCCTCGTCATGCACGTAGTACTTCGTCCGACGTCGCACGTACTTGCCGTACCGGGGGTGGGGCGTCCTCCGGTCCTCCACCACCACCACCGTCTTGGCCATGCGATCGCTGACCACGCGGCCGATCCTCTCCTTACGCACGCCCCAACCTCCTGCCTTCCACCTCAGGCCTTGCCGCCGCCCTGCCGCTCGCGCAGCAGGGTCAACGCCCGCGCCAGATCGCGCCGAGTCTTGGCGATCTCGGCTGTGTTCTGCAGCTGGCCTGAGGCGAGCTGGAAGCGCAGGTTCAGCTGCTTGCGCTTCCAATCCTGGACGCGCTGCTCCAACTCGTCGTCGGACAGCTCCCGCAAATCCTCGGCCTTCATTCCTCTCCTCCAAGGCTGAACCTCGTCCGCAGGCGCGTGGGGATCGGAAGTTTGTACGCCACGAGCTTGTGAATGCGTTTCGCCTCGGGCAGCGACACCCCTGCGAACTCAAACAACACGTTCCCAGGGCGCACCACAGCTACCCAGTTCTCCACGCCGCCTTTGCCTTTGCCCATACGCGACTCAGCCGCCACCTTCGTGTACGGCTTGTCCGGGAAGATGCGGATCCACACTTTCCCTCGGTGTGTGGCCCGCGCCAGCGTGGTCCGCGCCGACTCGATCTGCTGCCGGGTGATCCACGCCGGGGACAACGACTGGATGCCGTAGTCGCCGAACGCGACCTCGTTGCCCCGCGTGGCCAAACCCTTCATGCGCCCACGGTGCTGCTTGCGGTACTTCGTTCGCTTGGGGAACAACAGCGCCATCAGTCCACCTCGCCCGTCCGCTGGCCCGGCGTCCAGATCTCCCCACGGAAGACCCATGCCTTCACGCCGATCACGCCGTACTTGGTCATCGCCTCGGCCAACCCGTAATCCACATCGGCGCGCAGCGTCTGCAGAGGAACCCTCCCCTGCTTCATCTCGACCATCCGTGCGATCTCCGCGCCACCGAGGCGGCCTGAGATGCGCACCTTCACGCCCTGCGCGCCCGCGGCCATCACACGTCGTATCGTCTCCTTCATGGCCCGGTAGGGGTTGATGCGGTTCTCAATCTGGAACGCCACGTCCTGCGCCACCAGCGGAGCCTCGAGCTCCGGCCGCTCGACCTCCATGACGCCGATGCGTACCTCTCGTCCGGTGAGCTGGCTCAGCTCGTCCTGCATCTGTCCGATCTCCGCCCCGCCGCGTCCGATCACGATGCCCGGCCGCGCGGCGCGTACGGTCACCGAGACACGGTCCTCGACCGCGCGCTCGATCAACACTTCTGCCACGCCCGCACCCCGGTACCGCTTGACGATGTGCTGCCGTATCCTACGGTCCTCAGCCACATACTCGGGCACGCGCCGGTCGTCGGCGAACCAGTTCGAGCGCCACTTGCGCAGCACGCCGACCCGGAAACCCACCGGATGCGTCTTCTGTCCCATCAGTCCTCCCTCTCGGCCACGGCCACCGTGATGTGCGACATCCGGCGGCGCATGATGTCCGCTCGCCCGTAGGCACGGGGGTTCACGCGCCGCATCCGCGGGCCCTCATCGACCACCGCCCGTGCCACCCACAGGCGGTCCACATCCATCTCGAAGTTCTGCTCGGCATTGGCCACCGCCGACTCCAGCAGCTTGCGCACCACGCGCGCCGCCTTCTTCGGCGAGTGCGCCAGCACCCGTCGCGCATCTTCCACAGGTTTGCCCCTGATCTGGTCCACCACCAGCCGCGCCCTCAGGGTCGACACCCGCACGAACCGAACCCGCGCCACAGCCTCTCTCATGACCTCACCTCATCACTTCGGCGTCGACGCCTTCTTCCGCATGCCGCCATGGCCACGGAAGGTACGTGTGGGCGCGAATTCACCCAGTCGATGCCCGATCATCGCCTCGGTGATGCTCACCGGAACCATATGTCGCCCGTTGTGGACTCGGATCGTGAGGCCCACCATTTCCGGGATGATCATGGAGGCGCGGGACCACGTCTGGATCTCCGCGAGCTCCCCCCGCCTGTGTTGCTGGACCTTCCTCAGGAGCTTCGGATGTACAAAGGGTCCCTTCTTCTTCGAACGCCCCATGCTCACTTCCTCCTCTTGATGATCAGCGCATCGCTCGGCTTGCGCCGCTTGCGGGTCTTGCGGCCGCCCTTGGCCAGCCAACCCCATATGGACTTGGGCGCCCGTCCCTCACCGGTGCGGCCCTCGCCGCCGCCGTGCGGGTGATCGGCTGCGTTCATGGCCACGCCGCGGACCTGTGGGCGTCGCCCCAGGTGCCGCACCCGTCCAGCCTTCCCGTGCTTGATGTTCTTATGATCGGGATTGCTCACGCTGCCGATCGTCGCCATGCAGTCCACGCTGAAGACGCGCATCTCCCCAGACGGGAGCCGCAGGATCGCGCGGTTGCCTTCCTTGCTGAGCAGCTTCACCTCAGCCCCAGCGGCCCGCCCCACTTTGCCCCCCGATCCCGGCTGCAGTTCGACGTTGTGAAGCGTCGATCCCACCGGGATCTTCCTGAGGGGCATGGCGTTGCCCGGGCGCGGTTCGGCGTTTTCGCCGGCCTCCAGCACATCCCCGATCGCAACCTCCAACGGGGAAAGGATGTACCGCTTCTCCCCGTCGGCGTAATGCAGAAGCAGTATCCACGCCGATCGGTTCGGATCGTACTGCCGAGACACGACCTTTGCCGGGACGTTCCACTTGTCCCGGTCGAAGTCGATCTCCCGCAGCCTTCGTTTGTGGCCGCCCCCGCGGTGTCGCACGGTGACCCGGCCCTGGCTGTTCCGCGCCGACTGGCGCTTGTGCTTCTTCAGCAGCGACTTCTCGGGCTTGCCCCGGTGGAGCTCGCTGTACTCAGGGAGCGCGCCGTGGCGTTGCCCGGGGGTCACCGGTCGCGGTTTCTTCAGGCCCATATCAACATCACCCCACCAGTTCGATCCTGTGTCCGGGGGCCAGCTTCACGATCGCCCGCTTCTCCGCTGGCGTGCGACCGTGGCGCCGGTCCATCCGGGTGCGCCGACGCTTGCCCGGCCTGCGGGACGCCCACACCTTCTCCACCTTGACGTCGAAGAGATCCTCCACCGCCTGGCGGATGCCCACCTTGGTCGCTTGCATGTGCACGGCGAACGTGTACTTGCCATCCTCCATCTCACGCCATGACTTCTCCGTGAGCACAGGTCGGATCAGGACGTCGGCCGAATATCGCTTCCGATCAGCCCCCATCGCCGAGCCTCCTCTTGAGCTCCTCCATCGCGGATGTCGTAACCAGCAGTGCATCGTGCAGCAGAACTTCATAGGTGTTCGCCGCGCGTGCGCGTGCGCACGTCACCCCGGGGATGTTGCTAAACGACCGCAGCACCGGCGCGCCGCATTCGTCCTCGCCGACCAAGATCAGCACCTTCCCTGATAGGTCGACCTTGCCCAGAAGTGCGATGCCATCCTTCGTGCGGGGCTTGGTGAACCCGATGCGATCGATCAACCGAACCGTGTCCTCTGCGCATCGAGCCGAAAGAGCCGACACGAACGCCTGCCGTCGCATCCGCTTGGGGAGCTTTAGCCGGACCTTGAACGGCCGCGGCCCGAACGTTACGCCTCCGGAGCGCCAGATGGGAGAACGTGTCGACCCATGTCGGGCGCGCCCTGTGCCCTTCTGCCTCCACGGTTTGCGTCCGCCCCCGGAGACCTCGCCCCGGGTGCGCGTGGCGGCCGTGCCTTGCCGCTGGTTCATGAGATAGACGCGCACCGCGCGGTGCAGCAGGTCATGGTTCACTGGTGCGCCGAAGATCTCGACGGGCACCTCGATCGTTTCGGGCTCCGCATCCAGCGCGTCAAACCGATACAGTTTCACTTCAGACATCGTGTTTCCTTATCCGTAGAAGGCCTTTGATCGGACCGGGCACGCCGCCACGCAGGACCAACAGCCCGCGCTCCGCATCCACCTTCAGAACCTCCAGGTTCCGAACCGTGGTCCTCTCGGCGCCCATGTGTCCGGGCATCTTCTTACCCTTCAACACCTTCCGCGGCCCCGTGGGTCCCGCAGTGCCCGGCCGCCGCTGCATCTTGTGGCCGTGCGACCGAGGACGAAGCGAGAATCCGTGGCGCTTCACCGTCCCCGCAAAGCCGCGCCCCTTGGAGATGCCGGTGACGTCCACCCGCTCACCCTCGACGAACGCGTCGACGCCGATCTCCTGGCCCACTTCGTACGCCTCCGGGTCGTCCAGACGGACCTCGTGCAGCCGCCGCTTGGGGGCAACCCCCGCCCGCTGGAAATGACCGCGGACCGGGGACGAGAGACGCTTCTCCTTCACCTCTCCCGAGCCTAATTGCAGCGCGGCGTACCCGTGGTCCTCGGAGCGCTTGACCATGACGACCACCGAAGGCTCCACCCACACCACCGTGGCACCGACCGCCCGTCCCTCGGCGTCGAACCACTGCGTCATACCTGCCTTCTTGCCGATCAGCGAAAGCCCCATGGTCAGCCCCCTCAGAGCTTGATCTCGATGTCGATGCCCGTGGGCAGCTCCACCTCCATGAGCGCGTTGATCGTCTCCGAGGTGGGCTCCTTGATGTCCATCAGCCGCCGGTGAACCTTGCGCTCGAAGTGCTCCATGGAGCGTTTGTCCACGTGGGGCGACCTGAGCACCGCGTACAGCCTCCGCTCGGTGGGAAGCGGGATGGGTCCGGCGACGCTGGCCCGTGTGGCCTTGGCCGTCTCCACCAGCTTGCGCACCGCAGCGTCCACCAGTTCATGGTCGTAGCTCTGCAGTTTGATGCGTATCTTCTCCCTGGCCATCTCAGTAACCCCTGCTCCTTAGCACTTCGCGAGCGGCTTCCTCCGGGACCACATCGTAATGGGCCACCCGCAACGAACAAGCCGCCCTGCCTTGGGTGAGCGAGCGAAGCTGGGTTGCGTACCCGAAGGACTCTACCACCGGTAGGGTGACCCGCACACTTTCCACAGGTCCCCGGCTGGCGATCTTGTGAATCTGTCCTCTTCGGCGTCCCAGATCCGATACAACCTCTCCGAGGTACTCGCCGGGGGTGATTATATCGCCCACCGCCACAGGTTCCAGCAACAGGATCCCCGCCGCCTCCGCACCCTTCCTGAGCGCTTGTGTCCCACAGGCCTCAAACGCCACTTCCGTGGAATCCACCGCGCTGTAGCCCGCCCCCGTCAGTACCGCCCGCAGGTCGGTGAGCGGGTACCCTCCTACGGGGCTGGATCCCATAGCTCCTTCGATGCCGCGACGTGCCGCCTCCTGAAACGAGGCCGGAAGCTTCTCCTCGACAAGCTCGGAGACAAACTCGAATCCCCGGCCACGCGGCATCGGCTCCAAGCGAACACGCAGCTTCGCATACTGCACCGAGCCGCCCAGGGGACGCGACAGCTCCTCCTCCACCTCGATGGAGGAAGCGAGCGTCTCCTTGTAGGCCACCTGAGGCCGTCCCACCCGATGCTGCACACCGAACTCCTTCTCTACACGCCTCAACTGGACTTGGATCTGCAGCTCTCCCATGCCCCCGACAAGCAGTTGATTGGTGCCCGTCTCCTCGCGCACAGTGAACGTGGGATCCTCCTGTGCGATGCGTGCCAAGGCCTGCCTGAGCTTAGCCTCGTCGGCGTCGGATCTCGGCTCGATCGCCACGAACACCACCGGCTCGGGAAACTCCATGCGCTCCAACACCACCGGTCGCTCAGACGCGCACAACGTGTCCCCGGTGAGTACCTGCTCCGAGGCCAACATGCCCACAATGTCCCCGGCGAGCGCTGTCCTGAGTCGCTCTCTCCGGTTGGCGTGGAGCCGGAACACCTTCACCACGCGGACTCTTCGCCCCGCATCCGCGTGCAGCACGACTTCCCCCTCGGACACGCGCCCGGAGTACAGCCGTGCATAGAGCAACCGCTCGGCATACGGATCGGCCGCCACCTTGAACACGAGCGCCGCAAGCGGTTCCTCCTCATCGCTTCGACAGACGACCTCCTGGGACATGTCCGGCCGCACGCCCCGCACCGCAGGGACCTCGGTGGGAGAGGGGAGATAACGCACCACGGCGTCCAACACCGGCTGCACGCCCACATTGCCCAGCGCGGTCCCGCCGATCACCGGTACAGCGCTGCGCTCGAGCGTCAGCCGTCGCACCTCGTGGTCGAGCACCTGCCGGGGGATGTCCGCCCCCTCGAGGTAGAGGTCGGCAACCGTATCGGACAGGTCCGCCAGCCGCTCGATGAGCAGCTCACGCCAACCCTCTGCCTCCTCGACCAGGCCTTCCGGCAGGCCTTCCGCGTGAAAGGTCGTCCCCAGCGAGTCGGAATCCCATGAAACCACGCGTCGTTCCACCACGTCCAGCAGGCCCAACAGCCGGCCGTTTGGATCCCGCCAGGGAACCCACAGGGGAAGCGGGGAAACCTTGAACCTATCCTCGATCATGTCGAGCGTGGATCTGAACTCCGCCTCGGAGCGGTCCATCTTGTTCACAAACGCGATGCGCGGGACCCTGTAGCGGTCGGCCTGATGCCAGACCGCCTCCGACTGCGACTCCACGCCCTCCACGCCGGAGAACACGACCACCGCACCGTCCAACACCCGAAGCGAGCGTTCGACCTCGACGGTGAAGTCCACGTGGCCCGGCGTATCGATGACGTTGATCTGGTGCCCCTGCCAGGGCACCGTAGCCGCAGCAGCAGTGATGGTGATCCCCCGCTCACGCTCCTGGTCCATCCAGTCCATCTCGGTCGTGCCGTCGTGGACCTCGCCCATGCGGTGGATCTTGCCGCTGTAGAAGAGGATACGCTCGGTCAGCGTAGTTTTGCCCGCGTCGATGTGGGCGACGATGCCGATGTTGCGGACCCTCCGAATGTCATACGCAGGCCCTTCCATGGCCACGCCCTTATCGCGGGGGATTACCAGCGGTAGTGCGCGAAAGCCCGGTTAGCCTCCGCCATCCTGTGCGATTCCTGCTTCTTGGCGCAGGCCCTGCCTTCACCACGAGCGGCCTCCACGAGCTCGGCAGCGATGCGTTCCGCCATCGTGTACTCCGAGCGCTCCCGTGCCGCCTTTGCCAGCCAACGAAGCGCAAGCATGGTCTGTCTATTGCCGGGCACCTCGAAGGGAACTTGGTAGGTCGCACCGCCCACGCGGCGGGAGCGGACCTCCAGCTTGGGCATGCAGTTCTGCACCGCCTTGATGAACGTCTCTAGCGCCGGTCCTTCTCCACGCCGGTCCACCAGGGCGAACGCTTCGTACACGCATCGACGCACGACGGTCTTCTTCCCGTCCAGCATCACATAGTTGACGAACTTCTCGACCAGCTTCGATCCGTGCTGGATGTCCGGCGGGACGTCACGACCTGGGATCACGATGTTGACGGTAGTCACGTCATCCTCCCTTGGGCCGCTTCGCCCCATAGCGGGAACGTCCCTGACGGCGGCCCTCCACGCCGGCGGCGTCCAGGGCGCCGCGGATGATGTGGTACTTCACACCCGGCAGGTCTTGAGCACGTCCGCCTCTCACCAGCACGATCGAGTGCTCCTGCAGATTGTGCCCCTCGCCCGGGATATAGGCCGACACCTCCCGCCCGTTGGAGAGGCGCACCCGCGCCACCTTCCGCAAGGCAGAGTTCGGCTTCTTCGGCGTGCGTGTAAACACGCGTACGCACACGCCGCGGCGCTGTGGGCAGTTCGTCAAGGCCGCCGACTTGCTCTTGGCAAGCTTCGTCTTACGGCCTTTTCGTACAAGTTGATTGAACGTCGGCATCCTACCTCCTCAACGGACCGGATTATACCGGCCCCTTAAGCATCATCAACCGGCTGTTCTCCGGTCGGTTCCTCGGCCTGTGCTGCAGGCTCCGCACGGCCCGGATAGCCCGTCCCCACGGGCACGCGCCGTCCCACCATCAGACACGGCTTGAGCCCCTCGAGGTGGTCCTCCTCGCCCCGCAGTGCAGCGTCAGCCAAAACCTTCGTGGTCCGCTCGAACGATGCTGCCGCAAGCCACGACTTCCTGAGCAGCGCCGCCCGCGAGATTCTGAGAAGTTCCCGTTCCCCTTGCGGAATGCGGTACTCGGTCACGCGCACCGTGCGCGGCTCTCCCAGATGCTCGACGCGCACCTGGCGGACATCCAGACCCACCAGTCGCTCGAGGCCCTCCCGCGTGATGACATCACCGGTCTCCGCAAGGGTCATCGGGCCGCGTGTCGCCGGCGCGAGCAGACTGTCCCCCACGATCTCTTCGCGCTCGCGACGGATCCGCTCGTTCTCCGCGGACAACCGCCGTACCTCGGCCTGGAAAACCTCGAGCGGGACGACATCGTTGAGGAGGAAGTCTGACTCCCCGGGGTCGACGATCCGCACGTTGTTCAGGATCTGGCGGATCACGACTTCGAAATGCTTGTCGTTGATGTCCACCCCCTGAGAACGATAGACCTTTTGAAGCTCGGTGAGCAGGTACTCGCGCGTCTTCTGAACGCCGGCGACCTCCATGAGGTAGTAGGGGGGGATCACTCCCTTTGACAGGGGCTCGCCGCGCTCGACCTTCTCCCCTGCACGCACGATCACCGCCTCAGCGCACTCCACGTGTGCTCTGTACCGCAGGCGGACGCTGGCGATCTCGTCTTTCACCGTGACGTGTTCGATGAGCACGGTCTCCCCTTGCGGAAGGTTGAGACGGAACAGCTCCTCCCCGCTGCGCACCGGCGCCCCATGCTCGGCGACCGGTACGAGGTC
>PWTC01000011.1 GCA_003563005.1 Candidatus Acetothermia bacterium | reverse complement strand
GAGCCAGACATCACCGCTACGCTGGCGTCGCCCACGAGGACCGTGCCGTCCGCTTCCGTGCTCAACACGAGCGGTCGGGACCGGGTGGTGAGCTTGTGCCCCGCCTCGACCTCTTGGCCGGCCTCCACGAGGATCTGCGCGCCGTAGGGGGCCTCGTACTCGTACACCGCCCCACCGACGCCCTGCAGCGTGATGATCCGCCGCTTTCCTTCCTCACGCAGTCCGATGATCCCATCCACGTCGGCCAAGGGCGCCTCAACATGATAGGTCTCGCTGAGCGCATCCCCTTCCTGCACGCTCTGCCCCTGTACGACGACCGCCCCCGTCTCGGGGGGCAGCATGTAGAAGCGATCCAGCCCTCCCGACTCGAGAATGGCCACCTTTCGACGGCCCTCCTCCTCGAACCAGAACACCGTGCCCTCGTGCGGCGCGCGAAGCGAGAGGAAGGTCTTGGCGTCCACTTCCTCCCCTTCTCCCGCGTGGAGGAAGGAGCTCGGAATCCTCACCCGACGTGCCGAGGATGTGATTTCGACAACCTCGCGGCCAGTTCGGGTCGATACGACTCCCGTCACATGGCCCGAGAGCGGGGCGACCTGGGCATGTGCAGCCTTGGTCGTCTTGCGTGCCTCGAACAGCTCCTCCGCCCTGGGCAGGCCCTGGGTGATGTCCACGCCCACCACGCCGCCGGTGTGGAACGTCCGCATCGTCAGCTGCGTGCCGGGCTCGCCGATGGACTGGGCGGCGATCACGCCGACGGCCGTTCCCATCTGAACAGGTCTGTGGAATGCAAGATCCGTGCCATAGCACATCTGACACACGCCCATCGTGCTCTGGCACGAGGTCGGTGCCCGCACCACGATCCGGGGACGCACCCGCAACTTCGTCACCCCAGCAGCCCGCAGGTCCTCGCCGAGCTCCGGCGTGAGCGCCTCATCCTGGCGGACGAGCGTGGCCGCCGTCTTCGGGTCGCGCACATCGGCCACCGACTTGCAGTAGGCGATCCGCGCGATCACCGCCGCGTCGTTCAGGTCCAGCTCGACCTCCAGCTCCCCCAGTCTCTCGGCGTCTGCCCGGGTGATGAACTCGTTCCGGTCCAGCAAGATCTCGCCCGTCGCCGGATCACGGACGGGTTCGGCGGCGTGCAAGCCATAGATGCGCCTGCTGATGTCCTCCATGATCTCGCCCTTGGCGAAGTAGAGGGGATCTACGTCCACGCCCAAGCGTGTGCCGCAGTCCTCTTCGCGGACGATGACATCGACGCACGCGTCCACCAAGCGCCGAGTCAGGTAACCCGCATCCGCCGTGCGGAGCGCGGTGTCGGCGGTGCCCTTGCGCCCACCGTGCGTGGATATGAAGTACTCAAGGATGGACAACCCCTCGCGGAAGTTAGCCACCACTGGCCACTCGATCACGTTTCCCTGAGGATCGGACATCGGCCCGCGCATCCCCACCAGCTGCTTGACCTGGCTGGAGGAACCGCGCGCGCCCGAGGCCACGATCCCCCATACGGGATTGAACGGGTTGCGGGATAGGTTGTCCATCGTCACACGCTCGACATGGTCCACCGTGTCGCGCCACACGCGGATGACCCCCAGGAAGCGTTGGGTCTCGGTCGCCAGTCCGCGCGTGTGGAGTAGGTTGATCCGATCCACCTGTTGCTGCGCCTTGCGGACCAGTTCGCCCTTCTCGGGGGGAATCTCACAGTCCGCGATGGAGATCGTGAGGCCCGAGATCGTCGCGTACTTGAACCCCAACTCCTTCAGTCGGTCAAGAAGCTCCGCAGTGCGCTCCCATCCATTCCTCAAATAGCAGTCGTAGACCTTCTTGCGGATCGTCCGCGAGTCGAACATTGCGTCGAAGTCGCGCAGCTCCTCAGGGAGTGCCTCGTTCAGAATCGCCCTGCCCAGGGTCGTTTCGATGACCTGGCCGTCTATACGCATCTTCACCGGGGCGTGCAGCCCGAGCTGCCCCCGATCGTAGGCCCGGCGTGCCTCGTTGATGGAGGCAAAGGCTTTGCCCTTGCCCTTCCCGTTAGGGTCGATGATCGACATGTAATACGTGCCGTAGACCTGGTCCTGCGTAGGCACAGCAAGGGGATCCCCGTGCGCGGGGGACAGGACGTTCTTCGCCGACAGCATCAGGTCCCGTGCCTCGGCCACCGCCTCCTTGGAGAGGGGCAGGTGCACGGCCATCTGGTCACCGTCGAAGTCGGCGTTGTACGAGGGGCACACGTGCGGATGGATCTGGATGGCATCGCCATCTACAAGCACGGGCTCGAACGCCTGCATGCTCAGCCGGTGCAGCGTCGGCGCCCGGTTGAGCAGCACTGGATACTCCTGAATGAGCTCATCCATCACATCCCACACCTCGGGCAGTTCCCCGTTCATCGCCCGGTTGACCAGCTCGTCGTAGTCGGAGAAGGGCACGTCATCCAGTCGCGCGGTGATGAACGGCTGGAACAGCTTCAGCGCCATCTTCCTGGGGATACCACACTGATGGAGCTTCAGCTTGGGGTTGATCACGATGACCGCGCGGCCGGAGTAGTCGACGCGTCGGCCGAGAAGATGGCGCCGCAGGCGCCCCTGTTTTCCTTGGATCCTCTCAGAGAGCGACTTCAGCGGGCGACCGTCACGGCCGCGGATGGGGGTATCCTTCTTCTCGTTGTGGATCAGGGCGTCCACCGCTTCTTGGAGCATCCGTCGCTCGTTGCGCAAGATGATCTCCGGTGCGCCCATCTCGATCAGCTTCTGAAGACGGCTGTTTCGGTTCACGATCCGCCTGTAAAGATCGTTGAGGTCCGTGGTGGCGAATTTGCCGCCCTCGAGCTGGATCATCGGCCTCAGGTGCGGCGGCAACACGGGCACCGCGCCCAGGACCATGTGCTCAGGACGGTTGCCGGACTGCCGCAGCTGATCGACTACCTCCAGCCGATGAAGGATGCGCCGTCGCTCGCCTTGATTGGCCGTCTGGTCGAGCTCGATCCACAGTTCGTCGGCGAGCGTCTCCAGGTCGAGGCTTCCCAGCAATCCCTTGACGCCCTCCGCACCGGTGGCCGCTGAGAAGCCGCTCGCCCCGCCACCGGGGAACGCGCGCTCGTACGCGCGCACTTCCAGCGACGAGAGCTGTTGTCCAAGCCTGAGCGGCACATCCTTGCCTACACGGGTCACCAGGAACGCCAGGTTGTCCACCGTCTCCTGGACCGTCGCTCCTTCCACAGTCTCGTAGCGCGCCCTCAGCATCTCGAGCATCGTCTGCGAGCACAGCTCATCTACCGGCCGCTCCACGAGCAACTCCCCCTGCGCCACGTCGTCGCCGTCCTCGACGAGGATCTCCACGTCCATGGCGACCGGATACTCGTGTCCTCCCGCACTCACCACACGGAAGGGTTCGCCATTCTCCAACCTCCGCTCTTCGATGGAGACCTGGCCGGCCTCTTCAGCGCTGATCCTGGGGGCCTCTGAGACCAACATCGCCCGCTCCACCTGGAAGGTGAAAACACTAGAGAGAATCCTCACTTCCGTGTCGTAGAGAGGCTCTGCCACCCGCACCTTGGGGCTGGACGATTGGGTCACGATGTACAGGTCCTCGCGGGAAGTCTCCGTCTCGTAATAGGCGATTCGCCTGAGATCGCGCCTCTTGATCCCCAACAGGCGCGACAGCGGGCTGGCAACTCCCTTGAGGAACCAGAAGTGCACCACCGAGCTCGCCAGCCGGATGTGGCCCATGTTCACCCGGCGCACCGACGAGTCGGTCACGAGCACCCCACACTTCTCGCAGGTGATGCCCTCGTACTTGCGGCCGCGGTACTTGCCGCAGGAACACTCGTAGTCGTTCTCCGGACCGAAGATCTCCTCGGCATACAGGCCGCCACGCTCGGGTTTGTGGGTCCTGTAGTTGATCGTCTCCGAGTTGGTGATCTCCCCACGCGACCAGGACAGCATCTCCTCAGGAGATGCTAAGTTGAGCTTGATCTTCCTAATATCGTCGCCCGAAATCGCCACGCAACCTCACCTCGATCGGGTCATCCTGCGCGACCCACGCCCTGCCGGAGAGCAGCGTGCTCAGTCGCTGCTCTCCTTGCTCGCTTCGCTCTCCGCGCCGCGCCGCCGGTACTCCGTGGTGTAGAAGCCACTCCCCTTGTACACGACCCCGAACCGAGGCAGCATGCGGGTGACGTTACGCGACCCACATGTACCACACCGGACCTCGGCGCCGTCGCCGCGAGCCACCAGCTCACGGAACTCGGCGCCGCACTGCTCACAGCAATAGCGGTAGATCGGCATCAAGCATCTCCTCCGTCACGCGCTCCCTGCGCCATAGCATTTGCATGACCGCACAGACTGGGGTCAAGAAGACAGTGACATAAGCGGGGGTAAGGATACCCCCACAGAAGCAGGATGCAAGCCCGCCTCCATCTCGCACGGGGTACCCGAACAGGACGGCACGGTCAACCGCCTGGTCTCGTCCTCGAACTCGAACCGATACAGGACCGTGCACGGGCGCTCATGGACGCCCGCAGCCCGCGCCGTGGCCGCCCCCCCAAGGAGCAGCGCCCGCTCGAGCTGGTCGTGGGTCCACCCTCTCCAGTCCGCGCGGATGAGGGCGAGCGGAGAGCGCGGTGCCGGGAGGTACATGCGCACGTCGAAGGGTAGGTACAAGCTCTGCAGTTCGGCCTGCTCGTTGCGCTCACACGCCACCACCACCTTGAGGTCAGGGGGGTAGTAGTGGAAGTCCCGAAACCGCAGCAGGCGCAGGGCATTCACCGTCAACGGCCCGGCCTGCGCCACGCGCTGAAGGCGATCCGCGAAGGCCGGGTCGCTCATCGCACAGCGCTCACCGGCAGGGACAGTACCCTGAATGTCCAACTGCTCCGCTGTCCTTCGCAACGCTTCGCCCATTCCCTCCCGAAGGGCCAGCATGCTAGAGCCATCGAGCCACCCGTTCTTCTCGGCCAGGGTGGGAGGCAGGTCCCGCGCCACAAGCGGACGCACGACCTGTCCCTCGAGCCCCGCCGTGCGGTCCATCGTGGCCATTTCCTCTGGGCCAAGCCCACCACTCCCAAGTAGGTCGCCCGTGGCGACCACGTCTGCACGAAGCCGCCGCGCCGCGCGCGCGGCTTTGTTCAAGAGCACCAATCGGCACACGCCGCACGGAAAGGGTAGACCGCAAGAAGCGCAGTCGAGGTTCAGATAGTCGCGCTTGAGCGCTTGGCATCGAAAGGGCAACTCGGGGAACAGCCGCACGGCCAGTGCGCGTACCTCTTCACGCCGACCGAAGAACGGCGACTGCACGTGCAACAGGTGGAGTTCGAGGCTGCTGTGCCGCTGGAGTAAGCGTACCGCGACCGCGCTCTCCCTGCTCCCGGAGAACAGTACCAGAGCGCGGTGCATCAGGGGTCAGCGACGGCGGGGGCGGATGAGACCGTACTCGCCACCCCCCCGCTTGAACACCACCGCGGGGTTGTCGTCCTCGAGATGGAAGAACACGACGAACTCCTTGTTCGAGGCCTCCAGCTCGAGCACCGCTTCCTCCGGGGTCATGGGTTTGCGGGTATAACTGTCGACTTCCACGATCCGTCGCCCGGAAGGCTCGTCGTCACCACGGGCGGGTGCCTCGGCTTGCCCGTCGCGAGGGTTCGCCTTGCGCTCGACCCGCAGCCGTTCCTTGTAGCGAACGAGCTGGCGCTGCAGCTTGTCGACCGCCTCGTCGATCGACGCGTACATGTCCTCCGTGTTCGCCTCCGCCTTCACCGTCTTCCGGTTGACCAGATGCCCCACGATCTCCACCAAGTGCCTTCCCCGCTCCACATCCATCACGACATCCAAGCTCACGATCTTGTCGAAGTAACGGGACAGGGCCTCTACCTTCTTGTGGGTGTACTCCTTGAGGGCATCAGAATCCGCCACGTATCGCTCGACGATTCGAACGTCCACGGCCTCTCCTTTCAGATCTGCTCAGCATCATCATGGTATCACGGACGGCGCTCCCCGTCAAGCAACGTAACGAACATCACGTCACCCGCGCCGCGGCGCTCGCGGTCGGTTCAGGGGTCGGCTACACTGTCCGCTGCGATCGGAGGCACGAATGGATACAGCGAGTTTCTGTCACACCAGCGGGGCGACGGCCCTGGAGACCCGCGCACTGACCAAGGATTACCTCATGGGCAAGGAGCGTGTCCGCGCTCTCGATGCGGTCGACTTCTCGGCAACGCAAGGCGATTTCGTCGTGATCAATGGGCCGTCGGGGAGCGGCAAGTCCACGATGCTCAACCTGTTGGCCTTGATCGACCGGCCGACCTCCGGGGAGGTGCTGTTCCTCGGGGAGCCCACCGGCGCCCTCTCCGAGGGCGGCCTGGCGCAGCTCCGTCGCGATCAGATCGGTCTTGTGTTCCAGACCTTCAACTTGATCCCCGTCCTCAGCGCGTTCGAGAACGTGGAGTACCCGTTGCTCCTCACCCGCACGTCCCGAGCTGAGCGGCGCCGGCGCGTGGGCGCGCTCTTGGAGGTCGTGGGGTTGGCGGACTTCGCCCGCCGTCGGCCGGACGAGCTCTCCGGCGGCCAGCGCCAGCGGGTCGCGGTCGCCCGTGCGCTGGTAACCCAGCCCCGCGTGGTGCTCGCCGACGAGCCGACGGCCAACCTGGATTCGGCCACGGGCCGGCAGATCATGGGCCTCCTTCAGGGCCTCAATCAGAATCACTGCGTGACCTTCGTGGTGGTGACCCACGATCCTGCGGTGGCCGAGTACGCAGGCCGCGTGTTGGCCATCCGTGACGGCCGATTCGACAGCGGAGCGGAGCATGTGGACCCTGCCGCTTCGTAACCTCCGCAGGAATCGCCGCAGGACGCTCCTCTCGGCGGGCATCGTCGCCCTCGGATGCGCACTCTCGCTCCTCGTGCTGGGGTTCGTGGAGAGCTCGCGCGGGCTCATCCAGGAGACGACGGTGCAGCAGTTCG
>PWTC01000052.1 GCA_003563005.1 Candidatus Acetothermia bacterium | reverse complement strand
GCTCTGTTCCGCTGAGCTACGGGCGCTGGCGGAGGGAGTGGGATTCGAACCCACGGCTGAGAGTTACCCCAGCAACGGCTTAGCAAGCCGTCGTCTTCGGCCGCTCGACCATCCCTCCGGCTCGTGCCCATTCTAGGCGGGAGGCGGCCCTACCGCAACGGGCAGCCGGTCGGTGCTTGGGCTATGATCGGCGGTCATGGACCTACACCACTACGCAGCCTTCGTCCTCGACATCGACGGAGTGCTTGTCCGCGATAGCGAACCCATTCCGGGCGCGGCGGAAGCCATTCGCAGGCTCACCCGGATCGGGAAGGTCGTCTTGCTCACCAACAACTCCACACGCACGCGGGACTCGGTCGCCGAGCGCCTTGCCTCGCTTGGTTTCCCTCTGACGGCTGACCAGGTGGTCACAAGCGCCTGCGTCGCCGCCCACTGGCTGGCCGATCGCCACGGGGTCCAACCTGTGTGGCCTGTCGGAGAAGTGGGTCTCATCGAGGAACTGACCTCGGCCGGCCACGCTCTGGCCGGACCGCGCGACGCCCGCTGGGTGGTGGCAGGTATGGACCGAAAGCTCACTTACGCGAAACTGGGCGGCACGCTGACCGCTCTTCTGGGCGGAGCCCGCTTCCTCGCCACAAACCGCGATGCCACGTTCCCCACACCCGATGGGCAACTCCCCGGCGCGGGGGCGGTGGTCGGGGCGATCGCCGGCATGGGATTCCCTCCCGAAGAGGTCGTGGGCAAGCCCTCACACATCTCGTTCGATACGGCGCTTCAGGTCGCGGAGGTCGCACCGAGCGAAGCTCTGATGATCGGGGATCGCCTGGAGACAGACATCGAAGGAGCTCTCAAAGCAGGGATGGACGCGGCCCTTGTCCTGTCCGGGGTGACGACCCGCAGGGATCTCGATGGCTCGAACATCCCGCCCACCTTCGTGAGTCCCGACCTGGCTTCCCTTGTCCCCTAAACACCACACCGGGGTCAGGTCTTGCACTGCAGCACGCAATACAACGACATATGGAGTGCATAGCATAGCAAAAGTCAGAAGAACTGTGGTTTGCGTGCTGCAGTGCAAGACCTGACCCCGGTGTTAGCCGATGCGTGAGCCCGCCTGGCCACGGAGCGCGGCGAGCAGTCCTCCAGGGCGATCGGCCCGGTAGACCACGAGGGGCAACGCGTGGTCGGCAGCGATGGCCACTGCAGCCATATCCATGACCCCGAGGCCACGCTGAAGGTACACCTCGTAGCTGAGCTCGGGCAGCACCCGAGCACTGGGCTCCACGTGCGGGTCGGCCTCGTACACGCCGTCCACCTTGGAGCCCTTCACCACCAGCTGCGCTTCCAGTGCCAGGGCGCGGATCACCGCCGCCGTGTCGGTGGTGACAAAGGGGCTCCCGGTGCCACCTGCCAAGAGCAGCGCTTTCCCCGCATCCAGGGCGGCGCGGCCGGCCCACGGGTCGATGGGCTCCGCCACGCCCGCGCAGGGGATGGCAGACTGTAGCTCGGCTGCGACGCCCGCTTCCAGGAGCACCTCACGGAGCGCCACGCCGTTGATCAGCGTGGCAAGCATGCCGATGGTGTGGCCTGCCACGCGCGGCACATGCGGGAGTGCAGTGCCCCGCGCCACATTGCCCCCGCCCATCACGATCCCAAGCGCCCATCCCTCCCGCATCGCATCTGCGATCTCGCTCGCATAAAAGGAAAGGGCCCCTGCATCGAGGGGCCCTTCAGTTCCTCCCAACACCTCACCGGAGAGCTTGAGCACCGCTCGTTTGGGAGCAGGGCGCGGGTTCACTCGGCGCCCACCTCGAACCGTGCGAACCGACGGACGACCACCCGCTCGCCGAGCTTCACGCCCAACTCGCCCATCAGGTCCTCCACGCGAAGGGACGGGTCACGCACGTACGGCTGCTTCACCAGGCAGTGCTCCTCGAAGAACTTGGAGAGCCGCCCTTCGACCATCTTCTCCACGATCTCGGAGGGCTTGCCCTCGCGCTCGGCCTGCGCCCGCAGCACGCTGCGCTCCTCCTCGAGCACAGCTTCAGGCACGTCCTCAGGAGCCACCCACCGCGGCTTGGCCGCCGCAATCTGCATGGCAAGGTTGCGTACCAAGTCCTGGAAATCCTCGGAGTTGGCCGCGAAGTCGGTGCTCGTGTTCACCTCAATCAGCACCCCCACCTTGCCCGAGTGGTGAATGTAAGCCATGACACGGCCTTCCTTGGTCTCGCGGCTCTGCGTGGCCAGGAACTCCTTACCTTCCTTGCGCAGGATCAGCTTGGCCTTCTCGTAGTCGCCGTCGGCCTTGACCAAGGCCTCCTTGCACTCCATGATGCCTACGCCGGTCTCACCACGCAGTCTCTTGACCAGATCAAGGGTGACCGCCATCAGTCGCCCTCCTTCTTCTCCTCATCGTCAACCTCATCGGCGTCCAGCTCCTCGGCGAATGCCACCTCAGAAGCCTCCGCATCGGAGACGGTGACCTCGACGGGCTCTCCATCATCGGCCTGCTCCTCGATCGCGCTGGGCTCACCCTCTTCCACCTCGCCCAGCGGCGCTGCTGCGACTCCCTCGGCCGTCTCAGGCTGCGGGCGAGGCCGCTCACCCGTCTGCAGGCCCTCCCGGCCCTCGATGACCGCGTCCGCGATCCGCGCGGTGATCAGCCGCGTGGCCTTGATCGCGTCGTCGTTACCGGGGACGGGGAAGTCGATGACGTCCGGGTCGCAGTTCGTGTCGCAGATAGCGACGATGGGGATGTCCAGGAGATTCGCCTCGCGAACGGCGTGGATCTCCACCGTGGGATCGACCACGTAGAGCACGCCGGGCAGCCGCTCCATGTCACGGAGTCCGTCCAGGTTGCGCTTGAGCCGCCGGAACCCCTTCTGGAGCTTCACCCTCTCCTTGAGAAGCAGCCGGTCGAACTTGCCCTCCTCAAAGTTCTGCTCCAAGGTGCGCATGTGGACAACACGCCGGCGGATGGTCTCGAAGTTGGTGAGCGTGCCGCCGAGCCAGCGCCGGTTGACGAAGTGCGCCCCGCACCGCAGCGCCTCTTCCTCGATCGTGGCTTGCACTTGCTTCTTCGTCCCCACAAACAGGACGTCCTTGCCCTGGGCCGCCGTCTGGCGCACGTACTCGTACGCGCGCTCGAAGTTGCTGAGCGTCTGGCCCAAGTCGATGATGTGGATGCCTTTGCGCTCGGTGTAGATGAACCGAGCCATCTTCGGGTTCCACTTCCGGGTGCGGTGGCCGAAGTGCACGCCGCACTCCAAGAGTTCTTTCATGTTCAGGAGTGCCACAGATCCTCCCCTCCAGATTGCGTTGGGTCCGCGATTCGCCGCCAAGTATAGCCGCCGCTTTCCCCCACAGCAACGCGCCTTGCCTTACTTGCCCGCGTGGCCCGGCCCCCATCCCGCGGGTAACATGGGGGCGATGGCGCGTACATGGGACGACGGCATCCGACCCATCCCCAAGAACAAGGAGGCCGAGCAAGTCGTCCTCGGGTCGGCGTTGCTCGAGCCGCAGGAAGCGCTCCCCCGGATCGCTCCCCGGCTCGTCCCTGAGCATTTCTACTATACATCCCACCAGGTCATCTATCGAACCATCCTTGATCTCTATGCCCAGGCCGACGCGCCGGACATCGTCGCCGTCGCCAACCGCCTGCAGGAGAGGGGAGAGCTGGAGGAGGTGGGGGGGCGTAGCTATCTGAGCGAGCTCCTCTCCCGGGTCACCACGGTGGCCGCGCTCGACCATTACCTGGACATCATCGAGGTCAAGGCCATCCGTCGGGGGCTGATCGAAGGCGGTGGACGTATCAGCGAGATGGGCTACCACGAGGAACTCGAGCACACGGTGGCCCTCGATAAGGCCGAGGAGATCATCTACAAGCTCTCCAAGCGTGGCTCAGGTAAGGACTACTGGGGCCTCCGCGACTTCCTGCACGAACATCTCGACCGCATGGCGGAGTACTCCAAGCCCCCCGAAGAACGCGGCTTCCTCACGCTGCCCACAGGGTTCAAGCTGTTCGACGAGATCACCTCGGGGCTGCATCCTTCGAACCTGATCGTGCTCGCCGGGCGCCCCAGCACGGGGAAGACCTCACTCGCGCTCGACATCGTGCGGCACATCGCCGTCCACCACCACAAATCGGTAGGGATCTTCTCTATGGAGATGCCCAAGGAGCAGATTCTGGAGCGCATCCTATGCGCGGAGGCACGGGTCAACCTGCACAGCCTGCGCAAGGGCGTGCTCCCGACGAGCAAGTGGGGCGCCATCACCCACGCGGCCTCCTTGATCGACAAATCCACTATCCTCGTCGACGACGCACCCGGCGCTCCCGTCCTCTCCATCCGCTCCAAGGCGCGCCGCATGCGCCAAGAGCACAACGTCGAGCTGCTGATCATCGATTACCTCCAACTCATCGAGGCTGGAGTACGCACAGACATCCGCGAGCAGGAGATCTCGTACATCTCGCGGTCGCTCAAGGGGCTCGCCCGCGAGCTGGACATCCCGGTGATTGCTTGTTCGCAGCTCAACCGTGCCGTAGAGCGCCGCGAGTCGAAAAGGCCGATGCTATCCGACCTTCGCGAATGCGTGACTGGTGACACGCTCGTCCTGCTAGCTGATGGGCGGCGCCTTCCCATCCGTGACCTGGAAGGCCAAAGTCCCACGGTGGTTGCCGTTGACGGTGACGGCCGGCTGTGCACTTCTCAGGCAGAGGCGATCTGGAAGGTGGGATGCCGACCAGTGCTCGCCGTGCGTCTCGCCAGCGGCCGCATGGTGCGCGCCACTGCCGAGCATCGCCTCTACGGATTCGGAGGCTGGCGGGAAGTGGGGCAACTGAAGCCCGGAGATCGTCTCGCCATAGCGCGCCGACTTCCCGAGCCGCGTTCCCTCACACGATGGAAGGAGGATCACGTGATCCTCCTCGCCCATCTTATCGGAGACGGAAGCTACTTGCCCAGGCGGCCTCTCCGCTACACCACAGCTTCTGAGGAGAACAGCCGTGTCGTGACCGAGGCAGCGGTCCGCGGCTTCGGGGTGCGGGTGAACCGCCATGAAGGGCTTGGGCGCTGGCACCAACTGGTCTTCAGCGGGAACGGCGACCGCTGGCACGCCAAGGGCATCAACCGATGGTTACGAGAACTCGGCATCTTCGGACAGCGCTCTCAGGAGAAGCGAGTACCCGAGGAGATCTTCGGGCTGGCCAACTCCCAGATCGCCCTGTTCCTGCGCCATCTCTGGGCCACCGACGGGACGATCTCCGCCCGCAAGCCCGACCAGCGAGGCAGTCATGGTATCCACCTGGCGACGGTGAGCTGGGGCCTGGCCAATGACGTGGCGGCGTTGTTGCTCAGGCTTGGGATCGTTGCCCGGATCAAGTCAGCGCGGGGGCCCAGGGGGAGGGCCTGGTACACGGTCTGGGTGACCGGCACTTCTGCTCAGCTACATTTCCTCAGCCATGTGGGTGCATTCCGCCCCCGCCAGAAGCCTGCAGAGACACTGCGCGAACTCCTCCTGCAGACGGATGCGAACCCGAATGTGGACACGCTCCCCCGGGAGGTGTTCCTGCACGTACTCCGTTCGATGCGAGAGCAGAGCATCACCCACAGGAGGATGGCGCAGCTCAGGGGCACCTCCTACGGCGGAAGCGCGCACTTCAAGTTCGCCCCAAGCCGCCGCGTCGTGCGTGGCTACGCGGCCCTGCTCGAAGATGACGCACTCCACCGGCTTGCCACGAGCGATCTGTTCTGGGACCGCGTGGTGTCCGTGGAGCCGGATGGCGAGGCAGAGGTGTTCGATTTGACCGTGCCCGGACCGGCGTGCTGGCTCGCCGACAGCATCGTGAGCCACAACTCAGGCGCCATCGAGCAGGATGCAGACCTGGTCGTGTTCATCTCGCGTCCCGATTTCAACGAGGAGGCCGCCCAGAGTAGCGCAGTTTCCGAAACGGAGATCATCGTGGCCAAGCATCGGAACGGTCCGCAAGGTCAGTTCAGGCTCCTCTTCCACAAGGACTATGCCAGCTTCAGCTCCGCCACCAGGGCCCAGCCAGAGGAACCGCCGTTCTAGCGGCGCACCGACCGCCTCTACGGCCACGGCTACCCATAACCCACGGCCATGAGGTAAAAACAGACAGCAAAGGAGGCACCATGAACCCACAGGAACTCAAGTACACCAAGGACCATGAGTGGGTCCGCCGCGAAGGTGAGAACGTCCGCGTGGGGATCACGGATCACGCCCAGAAGGAACTCGGGGATATCGTCTTCGTCGAGCTGCCCGCAAAGGGAACCGTGCTGCGACAGGGCCAGACGGCGGCCACCGTCGAGTCCGTCAAGGCTGTGGGCGAGGTGTCCGCTCCCGTGGCCGGCGAGGTGATCGAGGTCAACCCGTCTCTGGAAGGCGCCCCCGGAACGATCAACAGCTCCCCATTTGAAGAGGGTTGGCTCTTCGTTCTGCGCATGGAGGACCCAAGCCAGCTCGACGGACTCATGGACGCATCCGCCTACCAGGCCATGACCGAGGGTGGCGCGTGAGCGCGTACATTCCCCATACGCCGGAGGACATTGCGGCCATGCTCGCCGCTATGGGCATCGAGGACATCGAGGCGCTGTTCGACGATGTGCCCGCCGAGGTCCGCCGGGCTTGTCGGCCACTCGGGCTGACCGGGCAGGACGAGGCGGCCCTCGCCAGGCGGTTCGCGGAGTTCGCAGCCTCTTCTTCGGGATCCAAGCTCATCCCGTTCCTCGGCGGGGGGCTCTACGACCACTACGTGCCGTCCGTCGTGGGGCACGTCCTGTCCCGCGGGGAGCTGTTCACCGCCTACACGCCTTACCAAGCCGAGGTGTCCCAGGGGACGCTCACCTGGATGTTCGAGTACCAGACGATGCTCTGTGAGCTCACCGGGATGGAGGTGGCGAACGCCTCGATGTACGACGGAGCCACCGCGCTGGCCGAGGCTGTGCTCATGGCCCACCGGGCCAACCGCGGACGGACGGTGCTCGTCCCCCGCTCGCTCGCCCCGGCGTGCCGC
>PWTC01000002.1 GCA_003563005.1 Candidatus Acetothermia bacterium | reverse complement strand
GAAGTCCCTAAGCATGAGAATCCCCATCAACCACACGGCCGTCGCGCATGTGGATCACGCGGTCGGCGATGCGGGCCGCCTCCGGGTCGTGCGTCACGAGCACGACCGTCTTGTTGTCATCCAAACTCAATCGCCTCAAGAGCTCGAGGATGGTCGTGCCCGTCTCCGTGTCGAGGTTCCCGGTGGGCTCGTCGGCGAGGATGATCTCCGGGTCGTTGGCCAGCGCGCGGGCGATGGCCACGCGTTGGCGCTCACCGCCGGAGAGTTCGCTGGGCTTGTGGCGCATGCGGTCCGCCAGCCCGACCTTGGTGAGCAGTTCTCTGGCCCTTGCAGCGCGCTCCTTCCGGGGCACCCCGAGGAAGATCATCGGGAGTTCCACGTTCTTCTGGGCGGACAAGGTCGGCACAAGGTTGAAGGTCTGGAACACGAATCCCACCTTGCGTCCGCGCAGCGTCACCAGGTGGTTCTCGGAGAGTTCCTGAAGCGTCTTCCCGTCGAGCTTGGCCGTGCCCCCGGTCGGCGTGTCCAGCGCCCCCAGGATGTGCATGAGCGTCGACTTCCCCGACCCCGACGGCCCCATCAGTGCCACGATCTCGCCCTTCTCGACGGTCAGGTCGAGTCCGCGCAGGGCGTGGACCGCTGACTTGCCAAGGAGGTAGTCCTTGGTGATGCCTTTGAGGTCGAGAAGCGGCATCGTGCCTCTAGGGGGCGGCAAACGTGTACGTGACCAGCTGCATGGAGAACACGGTCTCCCACGCACCGTCCTGCTGCCGCTCAAGCCTCACACGCGGCATGGTGTAGACGGGCTTGGAGACGCCGAAGGCCACGATCGTCCTTCTGTTGGGGCTCCCGGGATCGAGGTACACGCCTTCGATGCTCGCCACGCCGGCGATGGACACAGCCTTGACGTCGGTGAACGTCCCTCCGCCGCGCAGGATGTACACCTCGCCCTCCTGCAGCCTTCTCCTCTGGTCCATCAGGTCCTGCAGCGGCGACAGGCTCACGTCCCCTCCGCCGTAGGCCAAGCTCGCTCCGCCGAACAGGAAGCCGAATCCGGAGAGCTCATCTCCTGTCCCGGTGGCCTCGGCCATCATGCGCACGGTGTAGGTGCCGTCGGCGTAGGCGATCACCACGAGCTCAAGGGATTGGGCTTCGCCCAACTCCTCGGTCACCACCTCGAACACCATCGTGGTCGTCCCCACGGGGAAGGCATCCAGCCGTGCCTGGCCGGCCGCGCCCAGCCCGGCCGCCAGCAACCCCGCGAGCACAAGCAGGCTCAGTCTGATCATCACAGGACCTCCTCTTGTCGAGCGGTGGTGCCCGACACCCCCATTCTACGACCCGGGAGGCCGCGCTTCAGTGCTGCCGTGATCTACGCGCTCTGCGTAGCACGACATGCCTCTTGCCGAATGTGGCTCGGCCCAAGGAAATCCGCGCCGCGGTCGAATGTAGCTGCCTGCTGTGTAGCCACTGTGGAGATGGTGTGCGCAGGCGGCGGAATCCGCGGGGGCGTGGGCTACGCTTGCAGGACAGCGCGGCGCGGCAGGGCGGGAGCCAGTTGCCCTTCTGTTGTGCGTCATGCTAGATTGTGGGGCGCACGGGCAGGGGCCGCCTGGCAGTGCAGGGACGGGATGTCCTGCCCTCACAAGAAGGAGGTGGGATGTGCTGACCACAGTGCTGAGCGTCCTGTTCGGCGGCGCCGCGGCGATCCTCGCGGTGTACCTCATGATCGCGATCCCCAAACGCCGGCGGGTGGTCCCGCGCGACGAAGCCCACGTGATCGTCAAGCGGGGCCGCACCTCCGTCTACTCCGGGACACCCGACATCGAAGGTTACACGGGCACCACGTACTACCACATCCCCATGTGGGTTCCCTTGCTGGGCATGGATGTGATCGTCGTGCCGCTGAGCGTCGTGGAGATCCGGATCCCTGAGATGGTCTCGTTCGCGGCGAGCAACGCGCGGTTCACGCTGACGGCCTCGGTGTACGTCCGGGTGGTCGAGCCCCTCAAGGCGGCGCAGCGTTGGCCGGGCCGCGTGGTCGACACGTTCATCAACAGCGTCAAGGAGCTCATCGAGAACGCCATCCGGAACACGACCACCGCGTTCGCGGCCGAGGACATCATCGAGAAGAAGGACGAGATAGCCAACCGGCTGCAGCAGTTGCTCGCCAACGACATGGCCGAGTACGGCTGCGTGGTCACGAACGTGGCCGTGGTCAACATCACCGATGCACCCGGTACCTCGGTGATCTCCGACATCGCTCGCAAGCGCGAGGCTGAGATCAACGCCGAGAGCCGCCAGAACATCGCCGTCCGGGATAAGGAGGCCCGCATCGCCGAGGCGGAGAACCGGCAGGCCGCCGAGGTCATGGAGGCTGCCGCCTCCGAGGCGGTCGGGGTGCGGCAACAGGAGAAGGAACGGACCATCTTCGTCAGCCAGCAGCAGGTGGCCGAGGAGGAGATGGCCGTCGAGCGCGTGCGCCAGGTAAGGTCGGCGGAGATCGCCCGCCAGGCCACGGTGGAGAAGGCGCAGGGGGATCGGGAAGCCGCCATCCTGCGGCGCGAGGGCGAGGCCGAAGGGGTGAAGGCGGTGGGGATGGTCGAGGCAGAGGTCATCCGCAGCAAGGGGGTCGCCGAGGCCGAGGCCATCGCCAAGCGTGTCGAGGCACTGAACCGCCTCCAAGAGACGGGGCGGGCGTTCCGCGAGATCGAGAAGGACGAGGCGATCGGGACCGAGCTCGCCAAGGCCCTGCAGAAGGCCCACGTGCGCTTCGTCTCCACCGGCGAGGTGACCGACTTCCTGAAGCTCTTCTCCGCCGAGGGAGGCGCGAACCTGGGCGCGATGCTTGCGGCGGCACGGGAGACCGAGCCGGACCTTGTGGGCGCGCTCGAGGGGCTGCTGCGCAGGAAGACAGCTCCGGCCCCGTCGGAGAGGCCCAAGGGGCCTCCCCCGGCGACGGACCCCGAGGCGTAGGGGGAGATCGCGGGTGCGCGTCGCCTGCGCGACGCCCCGGCAGGACAAGGCAAGCTCCCTCTGAGGGGGGCGAGGAGGGCAAGCGGTGGGCTACGTGGTGTTCGTGATCCGGTGGGTGCTGCGCGCGCTGAGCAATGGGTTTCGGAGGCTGGGCAGGGCGCCCGAGTACGTGGTGTTCACGCTGGAGGGGCCGCTCCCGGAACTGGCCCCTCCACGCCCGCCGTTTCCGCGGGGCCTCTTCGTCCCCAAGGTGCGCACGTTGCGTGACTTGGGGGCGGAGCTCGAGCAGGTGGCGCGAGATCCCCGGGTCAAGGGTGTCGTCCTCCGCATGTATGAGGTCGGCACCTCGACCGCACAGCTCCAGAGCCTGCGTGACCTGATCGAGGACCTCCGGGCTGCCGGGAAGCGCGCGATCGCCTGGTCGCACCAGTACGACATGGCCAAGTACTACGTGGCCACCGCCTGCGACGAGATCCTGCTCCAACATGGCGGGTGGGTGGCCGCGCTGGGCCACGAGCGGCGGTTCTACTTCCTGGCGGATGCCCTGGCCCGGGTCGGCGTGGAGGCGGAGTTCATCCCGATCTCGCCCTACAAGACGGCCGCCGACACCCTGACGCGCCGGTCGATGTCCGAGCAGGCCCGCGAGATGGCGAACTGGCTGCTCGACGATCTCCACCGGCAGTGCCTGGAAGGCATCGCCCAGGGGCGCGCCGTGTCCACGGAGCAAGCGGAGGCAATCGTCGACGGCGGTCCGCATGTGGCGGAGGGAGCGGTGGACGCCGGCGCCGTGGACGGGCTCCTCGGAGAGGAGGACCTGCCGAGGCATCTCGGGACATCCGCCAAGCCCGCCCGGCTGGCCACGTACGCACAGGCCAGACGCCGGCTGCTGCGCCCGCCCGTCCCGCGCCCCGGTCGCTGTGTGGCCGTGCTGCGGATCGCGGGGGACATCGTCGACGGCCGGAGCTCCACCCCGCCGGCCCGGCCGCCCTTTCGCCTTCCCCTCGTCCTCTCGGAGAAGGCGGGGGATCTGACGGTGGTTCATCAGGCGCGGAGTCTGGCGCGCCAGAGGCGCGTCGGCGCGGTGGTGGTCCATGTCGATTCCGGCGGTGGATCCGCGACCTCGTCCGAGGCCATGGCGGCGGCGCTCCACACCGTGGCCGAGAAGAAGCCGCTCGTCGTCTCCATGGGGGGCGTGGCCGGCTCGGGCGGGTACTACGTGGCCACCCCGGGGGCGAGGATCATCGCCCAGCCGGGCACCATCACCGGCTCGATCGGTGTGCTCATGGGGAAGATCGTCACCGCGGGGATGCTAGAGAAGATCCTGTTTCGCCAGGAGGCGCTCACTCGGGGCAAGCGCGCCGGGTACTTCTCCAGCACACGCCCCTTTACCGAGGAAGAGCGCAGGACACTTCGGTCGGCGATCGAGGCGATCTACGAGCAGTTCCTCAAGCGCGTGGCGGCAAGCAGGAAGATGTCGCGCGATGAGGTGGACGCCGTCGGCGGCGGGCGGGTGTGGACGGGGAGCCAGGCGCAGGAACGTGGCCTCGTCGACGAGCTGGGCGGGCTGGAGCTGGCCATCCGGCGTGCGCGTGAAGCGGCAGGCCTGAGTCGGCACTGCCGCACGATCGTGGTCAAGCCGCCCAAGAGGCTCCTCGCGCCGTCCGTGACCTCCACCGCAGGGATCATCGATCACGCCCTACAGGGGCTGCGGGCGTTCGGCCAGCTAAAGGCGCATTTCCTCATGACACTGGTGTCGTCGGACTTCTAGGCCCCACACGCTGCGCCTGCAGGGGGCCGGCTTTCCTGCGGTCACCGATGGGGAGGCGCGGCGAGGCCCACGTGGTGAGCGCCTCGCACACTCGGCCGCGAACAAGGAAACCCAGTGTGGCCCGGGGGAGGGCAGCCGCGTCAGCGAAGGGCGTAGGCCTGGGCGGCGTTAGGTGCCCAAGGCCGAGGCGTCGAACCCGCAGTCGGCCCCCGGGCAGGCCGCCGAGCCAGGCGGGCAGGGGGCACACTCGACCTGCAGCGTCGTGTGTTCGATGCTGAACTTGTCGTGGAGCACCCGCCGGAGTTCGGTCATCACTTGCTCGGCGGTGCTGATCGTCTGGTCGCCCAGCACCACGTGAGCGCTCAGTGCTGCGTATCCCGGGGCGACGGCCCACACGTGCAGATCGTGGACCCCCACCACGCCCGGGACGGCCTGCATCGCCCCAGCCACATCGCGGATCGAGATGTCCTCGGGCACGCCTTCGGCCAGTACCCGCAGCGAGCGGCGCAGCACGCGCCCCGCGCCGATCATGATGACGACCGCGATGGCCAGGCTCGCCACGGCGTCGGCCGGCGTCCAGCCCGTGAGGAGGATGACGGCCCCGGCGGCGATGGTGCCCAGCGAGCCGAGCGCGTCGCCCAGCACGTGTAGGAAAGCGCTGTGGACACCAAGATCGTGTTTGTCGTGGGCACGCAGGAGGAAGGCCACCGCCAGGTTGACCGTGAGGCCGACGAGGGCGATGGCCACCATGGGGCCGGCGAGGATCGGTCGGGGATCGCTCAGACGGACGATGGCCTCCCGGACGATGCCCACCGCCACGAGTGCGAGCATGGCCCCGTTCACGAGGGCCGCGAGCACTTGCGTCCTGTGCAGCCCATAGGTGAACCGCTCGCTGGCCGGCCGGGCCGAGAGGCGCAGGGCGCCGTAGGCAAGCCCCAGAGCGAACATGTCGAGGAAAACATGCGCCGCATCGGAGAGCAGCGCGAGGCTCCCCGTCACCAGGCCACCGATCAGCTCAGCGAAGAAGGTCGTCCCCGTGAGCAGCAGTCCCCACAGAAGTCGGCGCTGCATGCCGCCTGGCTGCACGTGGCTATGCATGGGCAACGCTCCCGTTCGAGGGGAGTTCGTCTGTGGTCGGGACGAACACGTCAGGGGGACGAAGGGGCGACAAAGAGCACCAAGATCCCCACCAGGACCACGGCGGCAAGGAGGATCTCGATCGGGCTGGGCCGCCAAGGTATGCCGCCCTCAAGGCGCTCCGAAGGCGGTGGACAGCCCGCCTGCAAGCAGCGCTCGACCTCGTCGTAGAGGAGCATCTCCACGGTGCGATCGAACCCGGCAACGCCCACCTCGCCCACGAACACCATGGGGACGTACCTCCCCTCGGTTCCGAAGGCATCGGCCATGGCGACCATGCGGCGCCAGCTGGCCGAGTCGTAGCCCACATGGATCTTCACGATCTTCAGCTCCGGGTAGTCCGTGGCCAGGGTCTCGAGGAACTGCCCCATCATCTCGCAATCGGGGCACCCGCGGGTGTAGTAGTAGTGGAGCTCAACTGGCCCGCCGAGAGCCCCCAGGGCCACCCAGACGCATGCGGCTACAACAAGCAGGAACCTCATGTTCCTGAGCCTATCCGCGGGCCGCGGGGCTCGCAAGCCGGCTGCAGCGGGCAGTTGGAGGATCGCGCGGGGCCCAGCTCAGCCGAAGATCTCCGGGAGGCAAGCCAGGATCTCCTCGACGCTGCGGCTGAGCGTAGGTTCCACTGGAAGTGCCTGGAGGAATGCCTTTCTGTAAGATGCAGTCCCAGCCCGGGGATCGGCGATCACGATGACACCGCGGTCCTCTTCCTTACGCACGAGACGCCCCACGCCTTGCCGCAACCTGAGCACGGCGTGCGGCAGGAACAGCTCTCGGAACGGTTGGATGCCGGAGGCCTGCAGCCGCTCGCACTCCGCCTCCACCAAAGGATCCGAAGGGACGGGGAACGGGAGGCGGGCCACCACGAGCAGCTCGAGCTCCTCACCGGGGAGATCCACGCCCTCCCAAAGCGTGTCGAGCCCAAGCAAGACGGCCGGCGGAGGGAGCTCGCGGAACCTGGTCAGGAGGCGATCCCGTTCTCCGTCCCTCCCCTGGGCCAACGTGGCCACCTCGTGCATGTGAACCAGGCAAGCCTGGAGCATCTGCGCCGAGGTGAACAGGACGAGGCCGCGGCGACCGCTGACGATGGCGAGTTGCTCTACCATCATGGCGAGGGCCTTCGGGTAGCTTGGGTCATCGGGCCTGGGGAGGAACTTCGTTACGAAGGCACGCACGTGCGAGAAGGGGAATGGGGAGGGCCAGCGGGCGAACACGGTGTCCTGTCCCTCGAGGCCAAGCTCACGCGCCAGTGTGCTGGCCTCCTCGTCCGCCGACAAGGTGGCCGACGTGAGCACCGAGGCCGCACGGCTTGACCAGAGCTCCCGCTGCAGGGTCTCCCCCAGTTCGACAGGGGAGGCCACCAGCACCGGGCCCGACCGCTCCTGCGTGTACCAGAAGACGCGGTCTTCCTCGGAAGGGAAAAGGAGACTCTCGATCAACGTGCCCAGGTGCACCGCTTCGGCCGCGAATCCCCTGGCCAGCGCGGCCTCCTCGTCGGGGAGGAGGCCGGCGAGGTCCTCGAGTGCCCCGGAGAGCGCGTGAAGGCTTTCGCTAAGGGCGTGGGCCTGGTGGTGGACCGGTTGCGTGAACCGGGCGTCGTAACGGCCGGTCTCACCGCCGAGCAGGGGCGAAACGGCGGACCAGAAGGCGCGGTGCGTCGTAACGACCTCCTTCCAGGCATGCGAACACAGGTCTACGGGCACCAGCTCTCCCCAGCGGGCGAGTGCTCCGGTCTTCCCGCGGCGCAGCGCGCCAAGCAGCGGGGGGATCGAGGCCGGGGAGAGCCGCCTACTGAGTGCATCACGGACGGAGCGCGCGAACGCATGTGCTTCATCCACGATGATCCACGCGTACGGCCCGAGGATGCTCCCCTCGGAGTCCACATCGGAGCCCACGAGGGCATGGTTGGCGATCACCAGCTGCGCCTCGCGCGCGCTCTCACGTGCCTGACGGGAAGGGCAACGGCGACGCCATGGGCAGGCCCGGCCGACGCACAGATACGGGACATCCCTGAGGGTGCTCAGCAAGCGACGCCCCTCGGGGACCGCGGTCAGTGCGGCTACCTCGTCGAGATCCCCCGTCTCGGTACGTCCGGCCCAGGCGAGCACCGGGGCCATGAGTTCGGGAGGGTGCAGGCGGGTCTGCGCCTCCTGGAGACGGCGTGGGCACAGGTAGTTCTCCCGTCCCTTCAGCACGGCCGTCCGGATGTCGACGCCCAAGCGCTCGACGAGGAAAGGAAGATCCTTGGCCACAATCTGCTCTTGGAGCGCCCGGGTACGTGTTGCGACCACCGCCCGGCCCCTGTCGTGTTGGAGTCGGAGGAGCAGGGGCACGAGATAGCCGTAGGTCTTCCCCGTTCCCGGTCCTGCCTCAAGGAGCGCGGTTTGTCCGGTGTCCAGGGTGTCGGCCACCGCCTGTGCGTAGGCACGCTGCCCAGGCCGGTCCTGCCATCCCGAGGCGGCCTGCAGACGTGTGAAGCAGCCGTCGAGTGAGGTGGGCGTCGGCATCGGCTGTGGCGTAGAGGGAGCGGCGCGCTGCACGGGCACGATCCATCGGGCAGCCTCCTCCGGGAGCACCATCGTCACGGCGTGCCGTGCTCCCTCCGGCAGAGATCCCGTCGCGGTCAAGGCGGCGACGAACAGGTGGCCTGCGGTGAGGGCGTCCGACAGCGCACCGCCTTCTGCAGGCAGCGATGGGGTCAGTCGGCGCCGTGCGGCGGCGAGCGTGTGATCCCCAAGATGGGTCCACACTGCCCGCGACAGCGTCAGGGTATCCACCCACGGGTTCTCAGCTTCCAGTCCATGCACGCGCAGGGCGCGTGTCAGGAAGGCCTGTTTGGAGAGGGTGTTGTGGGCGACGATCACGTGGTCCGCCAAGAAGGCTTTCACCCTGTGTAGCAGCGCCTGCGAGGCCGCAAGGGCCTCGTCCCGCCCCGATGGGAGTGTGTGCACCAGCTCGGCCTCAGGCGTGCCCCCGTGGAACCGGACGCAGGCGATTCGCCAGATCCTGTCCCGTGCGGGATCCGGTCCGGTGCAGCTCAGGTCAAGTGCGACGAACTCCACGTTGGCTCAACCGATCCAGGAGGTCGATGCGGCGGACGATGCCCACCAGATGCCCCGCGGCATCCACCACAGGGATCTGTTTGAGCCTCTTGCGGATGAACAGCTCGGCGACTTGAAGGTCCTCGTCCTCAGGGTGCACCGTCACCGGTGCCTCGGTCATGTAGCTGGAGGCAGGGTGATCGGCCATCCGTTCCAGGGCCTTGGCCAGCTGATCGATGTTGGGAAGGACTGATGTGGACTGGAGCATGTCGAAATAGCTGGGCAAGGCGGCACGGATGAGGTCGCGTTCGGAGATCACCCCCGCCAGCCTGGCCTTGTCGTCCACCACGGGCAGCGAGGAAAGCTCCGTGTGCTCCATGATGTAGATCACCTCGGAGATCGGGGTATCCGTCTCCACGGAGGACAGGTCCTTGCGCATGAACTCCCGTACCTTCATGTTAGGGGTCTCCGGTGGATCTCGATCCGTGCCATCTCCCGCTCGATGTCCTCCCGACAGCGGCACAGTTTCTCCTCCGCCTCCGAGGAGGCGACCGCGGCGGCCATCCCGAACCGGACGGCGGCCTCGAGCTCGTCTCCCTCAGCGAGGCGGTACAAAATGCCCCCCACGAGTGCGTCGTCGGCCCCCATCAGGTTGCGGAACTCACTGAGCTGGATGCGTGCGTCGAGGTCCCAGATGCTGTCGGGGGTGATCAGCACGTCGCCGGTGACGTGATGCGAGACGAGCATCATGTCCACGCCCAGCTCCATGGCGCGGCGGCCTGCTTGGAGGATGTCGTCCTCGGTGCCCGCGGGAAGCGCCGTAAGCGACTCGGGATCGCGGATGTCGGGCTTGACCAGAAAGGGGCCAGCCTCCATCCCCTTCCACAGCGGGGCACCCCCAGTGTGGAGCACGACCTTCGCACCGCGTGCCTTGGCGGTATGCGCAAGGTCCCGGTAGAAGTCGACTGCGAGGCCGGGAGGCAGGCGACCACCGAGTACCACGTACTCCGCCCGGGCGGCCGCTTGGTCATACTTCTTCAGGAAGCGGGCTGTCGAGCCGCTCGGGACTTGGGGGCCCGCCTCATGGATCACGAGCGGCGCGAACTCCTGTCCGCGTTGGAGCACCGTCACCGTGGTACGGTTCTCGCCGGCCACCCACACGAAGTTCGCGGTGACCCCCTCCTCGAGGACATACCGAAGGATCATCCGACCGGTGTGTCCCGCGAGGAACCCCATGGCCACAGCATCCATGCCCATCCGTGCCAAGAACATGGCGACGTTGATCCCCTTGCCTCCGGCTTCCCGCATGGAGCGGCGTGCCCGGAGCACCGGAACCTCCTCATGATCGGCCGCTGGGGGCACCAGGCGATCCACCCAATAGGTCTTGTCCAATGCTGGATCCGGTGTCACCGTCAGGATCATGTGGGCTCCACCTCCGGAATGCCGTGCATCGCCCCGGAAGCAGCTCGGGTGATGCGTACGTGGGTCATCGCCCCGATCATAGCCGCATCACCTGGGAAGAGCACCGTCCGATGGTCGCGCGTCTTCCCGTGGAGGAGTCCATCCCCCGGAAGGAGTCCCTCCACAAGGACCTCTTCCACGACGCCCAAGCGCTTCTGATGAAGCGCTTCCGCGATGGAACGAGAAAGAGTCAGAACCTCGGAGAGACGGCGCCCTTTCTCCTGCGGCGGCACGCAATCGGTGAGGGTGGCTGCGCGGGTGTATGGCCGGGGTGAGTAGGCGGCCACGAACACGCTGCCGAACTCGATCTCACGGATGAGGGCCAGGGTCGCCTCGAAGTCCACCTCGTCCTCGCCGGGGAACCCCACGATCACATCCGTGGTGATGTTCAGTCCCGGAATCGCTGCGCGGGCACGTGCAGCGAGCTGGGCGAACGCCTCGCGTGTGTATCCCCGACGCATCGCCCTGAGCACGCGGTCGGACCCGGACTGAACCGCGAGGTGAAGGTGCTCACAGATGTTCCCCGCTTCAGCTATGGCCGAAAGCACTTCGTCGCTGATATAGGCCGGGTGAGAACTCGTGAACCGAACGCGGGCCAGAGGCAGTTGTGACACCTCCCTCAACAGGGCTGCGAAATCCGTCCCATCGTTCAGATCTTGCCCATAGGCGTCCACGTTCTGCCCAAGCAACGTTGCCTCAAGATAACCCTCCTCGGCGAGCTGGCGAAGCTCGGCGATGACGTCAGGGAGTGGGCGCGACCTCAAGGGACCGCGAACGCGGGGCACGACGCAGTAGGCGCAGGCATGGCTGCAGCCTTCGGAGACGGGGACATAGGCCTGGAAGCGGCTGGAGCGCACCACGGGAAGCGCAGTGCCATTACGACCGGGGGCAGGCACCGACACGATCGGCCTCCCGGGGCGGGCACACGCAGCCAGCTCGGGGATGTCGGCAAGGTTGCCAGTTCCGAACACGAAATCCGCTCCAGGGCAGAGGTCGATCATGGCTTCCGCCCGCCCCTGGGCCATGCATCCTCCCACCCCGATCAGGGGACGGCCATCACGCTTCTGCCCGCTGAGCTGGCCCACACGGCCCACGACCTTCTGTTCGGCGCGCTCACGAACCATGCACGTGTTCAGCACGACGAGATCGGCGTCCTCGGGCCGCTCCACCAGGCGGTAGCCGGCGGCGGCCAGGACGCCCGCGATCTCCTCAGATCGGTGCGCGTTGAGCTGACAACCCCAGGTAAGGACGCAGGCGTTCATGGGCAGTGTAGAGCATACCCAAGCGCGTTCCGCCGGCTCAACCGGCTGGCGCGTCCCGTGGGAGCGGGGCTAACATGGCCTGTGCTGCGACGGATCGATCGTTACGTGTGGGGAGAGCTGTGGCCGCCCTTCGGGGTTGCGTTGCTGGCGTTCCTCGTGTTTATCGGGCTGGAGCTTGTGCTCTCGCTCTCGGACGTGATGCTCGCCCGGGGCGTCGGGGCCGGCACGATGCTCAGGCTGCTGGTCTACAAGCTCCCCAGCCTGCTCACCTTCGCCATCCCCGCCGGGGTCTTGCTGTCCGTGTTCCTGGCCCTGGGAAGGCTGGCAGCCGACCGTGAACTCCTGGCTTTCCAGACGGTCGGTTACTCGCTGCGGCGGACGCTGGTCCCGATCCTCTGGTTTGGGATCCTCGCCAGCGTGGTCTCGTTTGTGACGGCCGAGTTCGTCGTGCCCTCAGCGGAAGAGGCCTACCGCAGGGAGCTCCTGAGCGTTTTGTACCGTGGCGAGGTCCCCACCCTTCAGGAACACGTGTTCTTCCGAGGACACGAAGGGGAGCTCTACTACGTGCAGCACTACGATGGGGAGCGTGCGCGGGGCGTCGTCGTCTACGATCTGACCGGACGGATCTTCCCCCCCGAAGGCCGTTTCCCTTCTGTGGTGACGGCCGTCGAGGCGCGTTTCGAGCGAGGCGATCTGCTCCTGTCCGAGGGCCAGCTGCTCAGGTTCACGGCGCAAGGGGTGCTGGAGGAAGTCCTCCGATTCGACAGCCTGCGGCTGGAGGTCGGTGAGGACGTCCACCAGGCCGTGCTCGGGGGGAAGACGCCGAGCGAGATGTCCCTGCGTGAGCTCTCCGCCCGCATCGACCTGCTGACCCGCTCTGGGCTCGACCCGAGGCACTTGGTGGTCGAGTATCACTCCAAGCTGGCCGTCGCCGCGGCGGCCGCGGTGTTCGCCCTGTTCGGCGCGCCGCTCGGCGCGTTGCTGGGCAAGCGTGGCAGAGCGACGGGGGCGATCGCCGGCTTCGTGATCGTGGGGGCGGCGCAGGCCCTGTTCCTCTGGTCGCGGACCATGGCCCGGCGCGGGATGATGCCCGCCTCGCTGGGGGCCTGGCTTCCCCACATCCTCCTTGTGGCGCTGGGGATCTGGGCATTCGTCTCCATCGACCGCTGGCGGCTGCGGGGGGTGCTCGGCGCGTTCCTCATCGGGACGGTGGGGTTCGGGGCGCCGCTACCTTTCACCGAGCTTGTTGCCGAGCGCTTGGTGGTGGCGGAGGACGCTGCGTACCTCGAGGGTTGGCAGGTGGCGGCCAAGCTCGAGGGCTACGAGATCGAGGCCGACTGGCTTCTGGCGAAGGAAGGGCCGGTCGGCTGGACGGTCGAGGCGCGTGGCGCCTGGCTTGCAGGCACGGGCATGGAGCTTGCGGCAGACCGCATCGTCGCTCAGTTCGATCGCTCTGGAGGGCTCGAGAGCGCCGTGGCCGAGGGACTCGCCGGCCGGTCGGACTTCTCCGGACCCGAGAAGGAGGAAGTGCTCGTATACCGTGCTGCCTGGGGGCGCGCCAGTTTCAGCGAGGGCGAGGTGACACGGCTGGAGGCGCGCGATGCGGTGTTCACCAGCTGCCCCTGCCTCGATGCCCCGCCCTACAGCGTCGCGGCGGGTCGGTTCGTCTTGCTTCCGGAGCGCTGGCTCTACGCGGAGAACGTTCGCGTGGAGGCGTTCGGCGTGCCCACCGGCTGGCTGCCCGTGTACGCCGCGCGGCTCGGTGAGGACGCATCGCCGCTTTTCCCCGAAATCGGACGACTCGAAGGAGACTGGTTCCTGCGCTGGACGATTCCGTGGGCGTTGCAGGAAGAGCTCTGGGGCGCGCTAGGGTTGACCTGGCTGCCCGCCCGCGGCGAACTGCATCCCACACTGGACCTGTTCTGGGAGCGCGGAGACTTGTCCTTGGACCCGGGAAGAGCCCGCCTGCGCGCTGCGTGGGACACACCATGGGGAGCATGGCGCTCCGTCCTCGATGTGCAGGACGGACGAGTAGAGGCTTCCGCGCGGGGGCCGCTGGGCGCCTGGGATGGATCGCTCCTTTGGGGACGCGTCGAGCGTGACGGCATCGTATTCGAGCGGTTGCCGGAACTGTCGCTCTCCAGCCGCGGCACGGAGTGGCTCGGAGGTACGGTGGCGGCGACCCTACGGCACGGGCACTACCGTGAGGACGAACTGGAGAGCTGGCGCACCGGCCTGGCGCTCTCCTGGGCGGCCGAGCTGGGGCTCGGGGGCACCCGCCTCCAGGTGCCCTGGAGCATGATGGTTGATCTCTATGACGGAACGGAACGCTTGGTGGGTTCTCTCACTCCCGCGTGGCGCCTTGGCGCGCTGACCTTGGGCTACCAAGGCCGGTGGGGCGTGGGGCGGACGCCGTTTGGTTTCGATGCCCAACCTCCCCGCAGCACAACCACGCTGTCGGTGCGCGGCGAGTCCGACGGTTGGAGCCAGTCATTCAGCGCAGGATTGGACTTGGCGGAAGGCAGAGCGCTGCCGGCCCGTTGGCAGATGAGCGTGGAGGACGTCACGATCAGCTTGTCCTTTGTACCGATCCCGCTCAGTCCGCAGCGCTTCTCGTGGAAGGTGGAGCGCGCGTGGGATGGCGGGAGACTCACGTTGGATGGAGCCGCGGACCTGGACCCGCTGAAGTGGGAGGACGTGATCGTCCGCGGTCGGGTCCAGCTGGCTTCCTTGGGAGAGCTCGTGGGCGGTCTCCGGATCGGCCTCGATCCGCTGGTTTTCAAGCGGATCTCAGGGGAGGTTGTGTGGGAGAGCGACATCTGGGCCCTGCACCTGTGGGCGGAGTTCGATGGGGTGATCGGGGCGGCACGCCAGCTGGGTGTGAGCGTCCTGCGCATCTGGGACGGATGTCTGCGCACGGGCCTTGAGGTGGACCTCCGCGGGGTGCGGCTCACGGTGGAGGTGCCAGCCTTCCGAGAGGCGCGGGTCCGCTTCTCACCATTGGATGAGGGACTCCGGGTTGGAGGTTAGGGGTGTATAATGCACCCAAGCCTATGAACAGAAAGGCACTGCCCGACCTGCTGACGTTGAGCCGTGGGGCCGTGGGGATGGCTATTCTGGGTCTGATCCCGGCAGGCTCTGCCGCCTTGACTTCGGTGCTGTGGCTGCTCCTGCTCGGTTGGACCACGGATCTTGTGGACGGCAGGCTCGCCAGGAGGTTGGAGACGGCCCCGACTTGGGTCGGCGAACACGAATTCCACTTCGACATGCTGATGGTGCTGTCCTCGGCGGTGTACCTCGTGGCGACGGGCCTGGTGCACCGGGGCGTGGGGCTCGTGTACCTGCTTGTCGCTGTGTCGCTCTCCGTTCTCTCCTACACGCGGACGGGGGAGTTCCTCAAGTTCAAGTCGTTGACCATGCTGCTCGCCGTCCCTTGGGTGTTCGGCCCTTACGTGCTGGCTTATCTGCGCGGTGAAACTCTCGTCGCCTATGCCGGTGTGCTGTGGATCCTCTTCGCGCTGCTGGCGGACTGGCGGAGGTTCGGCGGCGTCGTGGGCGAGTTCCTCCAGGGAGCACGCGCGTTCATCCGCCGGACCTAGCCCAGCAGCACCGGCGTTTCCGGCATACGCGCGGTCAGCAGTGCCTCGGCCTCCCGACGGTCTTGCCCCATCTGCTCGACGAGCGCCTCGGAGCTGGGGAAGGCGCGATCGGGGCGCAGACGGGACCACAGATGAACCTCGACCGAACCGGAGCCCGCAGGCGGGGCATCGAGGAAGTGGACCTCCGCCGAGGCCCCAAGGCCAGGGAAAGTGGGGCGGTCTCCGATGTAGAACAGAGCCTGGCGTCCCTGTGGACACCGGTAGGCATGGGCTGCGTACACCCCGGGAGCAGGGGCCACCGTCCCGGGCCACAGTGCCAGGTTGACCGTGGGATAGCCCAATCGGTGTGCTAGGCCTGCACCGCGCACTGGGTCGCCGAACAGCATCACCGGACGGCCGAGCAACACTGCGGCATCGGCCACCGCTCCCCGTTGCACCAGTGCCCGGATCCTGCGCGCGCTCACTGGGGATCCCCCGTGGTGAACAGGTGGGACAGGTACGACTTCCAGCCCCAGCGGGCCGCTCAAACGCCTCACGAGCGCGAGGTCCCCGCCTCTTCCCGCACCGAAACGGTGGTCGTGCCCCACGATGAGCCCCACCCCGTCCAGTTGATCCACCACCACGTCCCGGAGAAACGCCTCCGCATCCAGGTGCCGCACGTCCTCCCAAGGGCACACGTACACCTCGTCGGCGAGAGCGCGCAGGAGCTTCTCTCTGGCGGCGAGAGGCAGTAACGCCGGACGGTCTGGCGGGAATGTGAACGTCATCAAGCGGAGGCCGCGCGCTTGCGCGAAGCGGCGGCCCGCAGCGAGCAGGGCCTGATGGCCCACGTGCACCCCGTCAAAACGACCTACCGCTACAGCGCGCACCTGGACTACTCGGTCCCTTCCGTCAAGAACACCCATCCGCCAAAGCGGAGCGAGGCGTAGAGGATGACGTCCGCTTCAGGGGACCAGGAGGGGAAGGCGTTCCTCGAGACCGCGATCGGCTCGTCGCTCTCGGCCAGCGTGACCCGAGTGAGGTCGGTCCCCTCGCGACGGATCACGTAGATGTGCGAGACCTCGTTCCTTCTCGATTCGAAGGCGATCCATCTGTCGCCGGGTGAGAAGCGAGGACACCAGTTGAAGTAGCCGTCCTCTGTGAGCTGCTCGAACTCCTCGCGCTCGATGTCCAACACGAACAGGTCCCAGCTCGCCTCCCACAGCCCGACGAACACGACGAGGCGACCGTCGTGCGAGAAGTCGGGGGTCGCCACGGGCCAGGGAACAGACATGATGCGGTCGATCCTCGAAGACTCAAGGTCCATGAGGAACAGCGCGAACTCCGTGCCCCTACCTCTTGTCGCTTCGATCTCCCCCACAAAAGCGATCCGCGTGTGCGGGGTGTCCCGCGAGGGATCCACCGTGGGTTGGCCGATGTAGCGGGAGGAGAAGTGCAACTCCCTGCGCTCGTTGTCCGCCAGCATGTGCTGCCAGAGCTTATAGCCGCCTTCTACAGCCGTCACGTACGTGACCCAGTCGCCATCCGGCGAGAAGCGGCCCCAGTCCACCGGGCTCGGCTCCGAGGTCAGCGCCACGTGGTTGGCGCCGCTGGGCGCATCGCCGATGTACAGCTGGCCCTGGTGGGTGAACAGGATCTGATCTCCCTTGGGGGACCAATCGAGGCTGGTCACGTTGTCGTACCCGCCCCACGCCCAGAAGTGCACGGTCAGTGTGCAGAGCAGCACGAGCTTCCAGCACATGGCCCGTTCATTCTACGTCTGTGGGGCGCGCACGGCAACGTGTTGCGGCCTTCGGGGAGAGGGCTACAATGACCATGAGAATGTCAGAGCGCACAGTGGGACAGGAAGAGCAGGATTACGAGCGCCCGCTGCGGGCCCTGCGCCCCCGGACTTTGGACGAGTTCGTCGGTCAGGAGGGCGTCAAGGAGCGGCTACGCATCTTCATCCAAGCAGCCAGGGCCCGGAGCGAGCCGCTGGATCACGTGTTGCTCCTTTCCCCGCCAGGCTTGGGCAAGACGACGCTGGCTCACATCCTGGCCGAGTCTATGGAGGCGCGGATCAAGGTCTCTTCGGGCCCGGCGATCGAGCGCCCGGGCGACCTGGCGGCGATCCTCACCCGACTCGAACGCGGGGACATCCTGTTCATCGATGAGATCCACCGCCTTCGCCGGCCCGTCGAGGAGGTCCTGTACCCTGCGATGGAGGACTACAAGCTGGACATCGTGCTGGGAGAAGGGCCGCACGCCCGGTCGATCCGCCTCGACGTGGCGCCGTTCACGCTGGTGGGGGCGACGACCCGCGAAGGCCTGTTGACCTCGCCTCTGCGCGATCGATTCGAGGTGACGTTCCGCATGGAGTTCTACACCGCCGAGGAACTGGCGATCGTCGTCGCCAGAGCTGCCGAGAGGCTGGGCATCTGTGCCGCCGAAGACGGGGCGCATGAGCTTGCGGCCCGCGCCCGAGGCACGCCGCGCATCGCGCTCAGACTGCTCAGGCGGGCGCGCGACGTAGCGCAGGTGGAGGGCGCGTCCACGGTGGACCGGGCGCTGGCCCGACGTACGCTCGATATGCTCGGCATCGACGAGGCAGGGCTGGACAGCGCAGATCGGAACCTCCTTTCGATCATGCTGGAGCGGTTCGACGGAGGTCCGGTCGGCCTGGAGACGCTCGCTGCGGCCACAGGCGAAGACAAGGACACCATCTCCGACGTCTTCGAACCCTACCTGATCACCCAAGGATTCCTGCGGCGTACGCCGCAGGGGCGGGTGGCGACGGAGCGGGCGCGGGAGCACCTGGGCCACGCCTCGGTGTCCCGGCTCCTCTAGCGCCGTGCGCGTCCCTGCCCACCTGTAGTGCCGATGGATGCGGCGCGGCAGGTTGTACGTGTGGGCGGAGGACGGTACGATTCGCCCCCGTGTGGGTCCTTGGCATCGAGACGGCTGGCGAGCGCGGGGGTGTTGCCCTCTGGCGTGAGGATGGGCCTTCCTACGAGGCCGCGTTCCGCGCCGGGCGGGCTCATGTAGAGCTTCTCGCTCCGTGTGTGGACGCGGTGCTGAGGCTTGGCGATGTCGCCCCGTGCGAGCTGGGGTTGGTCAGCGTGGATGTGGGGCCGGGTTCGTTCACCGGGCTGCGTATCGGCCTTGCGTTCGCTCACGGCTTGGCACGGACAAGCGGGGTTCCCGTGATCGGTGTTCGCCAGGCCGAGGTGCTCGGGTTCGCGGCCGCCCGTTGGTGGCCCGGCAGGGTGGCGGTGTGGATCCATGATCGGGACGATGTGCTCTACGCGTCATGGATCAGCGGACGTCGCGCGGGCGCCGAGGCTGTGCTGCGCGCCGAAGAGGCCGTGGCGAAGCTGCACGACAGAAGCGATGTGCTTGTCGTGGGCACGGGTGCGGTGCGGTACGCGGCTGAGCTCGCGGAACGGGCGCCGGGCGTCCGCCCGGGCGGGACGAAGTGGGAGCACCCCGAGGCGCTTGAGGTGGCGCGCCTAGGGCACGCCAGATGGCGTGCCGGCGGTGCGGAGAAGCAGGAACCTGTGGAGCCCTGGTATGTCCAGGGCCCGATCGACTAAGGAGTGCTCATGTCAAGACGATGTGACATTTGCGGTAAGGGACCGGCGTTCGGCGCGACCGTCAGCCACTCGGGCAAGCACGGAAAGCGCGTGCGTCTGCCGAACCTTCAGCGCGTGCGCGCGGTGCTGGCTGGCAAGCGCTGCCGAATCCAGGCGTGTACGAGTTGTCTCAAGGCCGGCAAGGTGCAGAAGGTCTGACGCGTCACCCTAGGCCCCAGCCTGCAGAACCGAGCTAGCAGCCTCATAGCCGCGCTGCAGGGCCAACCGGTTCACCTCGCCGAGCTTGGCGCGACCCCGCTCCTCCATCTCCAGGGCGATGGCATCGCCAGCGACCTCGAGGGGCACGGTGTCGAGCGCGCGGAGTAGAGCCCCGAGAGCCACCATGTTGATCGCGCGGGGTGCGTCCAGCTCACGGGCGATGTCGTTCATGGGGATCGGCACCACGGTGATGTCCGATCTCCGAGCCTCGCGCGCGATGAGCGACGCATTGAGTATGGCGACACCACCGGGGACAAGCTGGGGCTCGAACCTGTCCAGCGAGGGTTGGTTCATCGCCACAAGCGCCTGTGGCGCGTCCACGTTCGGCGCGCCGATGAGCGCGTCGGACAGCACCACGGTGCAGTTCGCCGTCCCGCCGCGCATCTCCGGCCCATACGAGGGCAGCCAACTGACTTCCAGGCCGTGCTCCATCCCGGCGCGGGCCAGCACCTTCCCGGCCAGCAGAACGCCCTGTCCTCCGAACCCCGCGAACACGATGCCTTGTTCCATGTTCATGCCCCTTTGAGATCCCCGAGGGGGAAAGCCTTCATCGCCTTCTCGACGACCCAGGTGTTGCCCTGCTCGGGCGACATCTTGAAGTTCGTGGGGCACGCGGCAAGCACTTCCACCAAGGAGAACCCCTTTCCCTCGAGCTGGTTGCGGAACGCCTGCACGATCGCCTTGCGCGTGAGCCCCACGTGACGCGCGTCGTGCACGCTTTGTCGCGTGATATAGCAAGGACCGTCGAGCTGGGCGAGCATCTCCGAAACTTTGAGCGGGTAACCCATAAGGCGCGTGTCGCGCCCGCCGGGCGAGGTCACCGTGCGTTGACCCGGGAGCGTAGTTGGGGCCATCTCCCCCCCGGTCATCCCGTAGATCTGGTTGTTGATGAAGATGACGGTGATGTTCTCTCCGCGGTTGGCGGCATGCACCGTCTCCGCGGTCCCGATCGCGCCCAGATCGCCGTCGCCCTGATAGGAGAAGACGACCAAATCAGGGTTCGCGCGCTTCAGTCCCGTGGCCACAGCACAGGCGCGCCCGTGGGCGGCCTGCACGAAGTCGCAGTTGAAGAAGCGGTACAGGAACACAGCGCATCCTACAGGCGCGATGCCCACGGTGCGTCCCCGTATGCCGAGCTCGTCGAGAGCCTCGGCGACGAGGCGCGTGATCACGCCGTGATGGCAGCCCGGGCAATACGTGTACTGGGCGTCGGACAGCGCCTCGGGGCGGGTGAACACCTTCGTGTACCCTTCGGGGATCCTTGTCTCAACCATTGGCATAGCGCTTCACCTCGCTTAGGACATCACGGGGCGTGGGCACGACCCCGCCGAGCTCGCCGAAGAACGGGGTGGCCGCGCGATCGCCCACGGCGAGCCGTACGTCTTCCCACATCTGGCCGGCGGAGAGCTCCGCGGTGAGCACCGTGGACACGCGTTCGGACAGCTCACGGATGCGGGCGTAGGGGAACGGCCACAACGTGATCGGCCGGACCAGCCCGGCCTTGATGCCCTCCTCGCGTGCCGAGCGCACCACCGACTTGGCGATGCGCCCCATCGACCCGTAGGCGACGATCAGCAGATCGGCGTCCTCGGTGTCGACCTCCTCCCACCGGAGCTCACGTTCCGTGATCTCCTGGTACGTCCTCTGGAGACCCTTGTTCATCTCCTTCAGGCCCTGCGGATCGAGGTCGAAGCTCAGCACTACGTTGGGTGCCCGGTCGACCGCGCCGGTGAGGGCCCAGGGGCGCCCGGGGATGGTCGCGGGGTCGATGGGATCGGGGAGCTCGACGGGTTCCATCATCTGGCCGAGCATGCCGTCCGCCAGCAACATCGCTGGTGTGCGATACCGATCGGAGAGGTCAAACGCCAGCATGACGAGCTCGGCTGCCTCCTGAACCGAGGAGGGTGCGAGCACGATCAGCCGGTAGTCGCCGTGTCCCCCGCCTTTGGTCGCTTGGAAGTAGTCCCCTTGAGCGGGGGCAATGTTCCCTAGCCCCGGGCCTCCCCGCATGATGTTCACGATGACGCCCGGCAGGCGCGCCCCGGCCATGTAGGAGATCCCCTCAAGCTTGAGGCTGATTCCGGGCGACGACGATGAAGTCATGGTTCTGACCCCAGCCGCGCTGGCGCCGTACACCATGTTGATGGCCGCCGTCTCGGACTCGGCCTGCAGGAACGCCCCGCCACGCGCGGGAAGCTCGCGTGCCATGTACTCGACCAACTCACCCTGAGGGGTGATGGGATAGCAGAAGTAGCACTGGCAACCTGCGCGGATCGCCGCCTCTGCGATGGCCTCGTTCCCTCGCATCAGAACGCGACTCACGCTGCCCCCTTGGCCGTCTCCTTGCGGTACACCTCGATGGCCACGTCAGGGCAGATCTGGGCGCAGATTGTGCAACCGGTGCACTTCTCAGGCTGGACCATGCAGGCCACGTTGTACCCCGAGCTGTTGTACTGCTCGGAGAACCCCAGCACGCCGAACGGACACGCGGCGATGCACAGGCCGCAACCCTTACACCGCTCCATGTCGATGACCGCAATCCCCTTGGGCATGTTTCTCCCCCCTAATCTGTGTGTGCTCTCTCGGACAGCCGACTGCCGCGTCGCTTGACGAGACGCCCCAGTCCCGACTCGGTATCGCTCAACCAGCGGCGCAGCCGCCACTCGACCCGGGCCTCGTTGTCCTCTGCTTGTTGGGGCAGAGTGACGGAACTCCCGGAGAACGATGTGCGGATCTGGGCGACCTCCTCGTGGAACGCCAGGCCTGTCCGTGCCACTTCGCCTACCTCGACAAGCCGCGGACGGCCGGAAGCGTCGAGACCAATGACCTCAACCCAGAGCTCCTGGCCGGGGGTTAGAGAGGCCGGTGGATCGGGCACCCGGTCCAAGTGGCCACATGTGCCATCAGGAAGCGCGATGCTGATCTCATCGGCATGCGCACCGACCACCTTCCCTTCGACGATGTCCCCGATCTTGGGCGTCATCTGATGCCTCCCGCTGTTGCCGAGCGGCTACATTGTAGCTTTCGGTGCGCGAGGCTCAATGTGCGGTGAGGTTCCTCCCGGCGGTGAGCAGGGTGTCGCCCGGCGCATCGTGAGCCGTGCGGGTGGGTCGATCGACCACAAGGGTGGATTTGCCAAGCGCTGGACGCACGGCTAGACTTCCACCTCGGGGAGGGGCAAGGGCAAGATGATCGTGAGCACGCAGATGGTGTGGTTGCCCGACGGAGACCTCGTTTTCGTGCCTTCCTGCACAGCGACGACCGCTTCTGTGAGAGCGATAGAGGCCGGGGGCGCGGTGTGGGGGAGAGGAAGCGACATGCGCCTGCCCCACAGAGGTGCGTGAGGATGCTCGGGCGGGCTTTGGCTGTGGGAAATGGTTCCAGCGGTGAACTGAAGGGGGCATGGTGGCACTCATCCAGCTGAACGACCTCCGGACGCACTTCTTCACGGAGGACGGAGTGGTGCGGGCCGTGGACGGGGTGAACTTCTCCATCGACAAGGAGCGCACGCTCGGCGTCGTGGGGGAGTCCGGATGCGGGAAGAGCGTGACAGCGCTTTCGATCATGGGGCTGGTGCCCATGCCACCGGGGAAGATCGTCAGCGGGGAGATCATGTTCACCCGCAACGGGGGTCCCGGGGTGGACCTGGCGAAGCTGAACCCCAAGGGCAAGGCGTACCGTGCGCTCCGCGGCAAAGAGATGGCCATGATCTTCCAGGAGCCGATGACTTCGCTGAACCCCGTGTTCACCGTCGGCTACCAAATCATGGAGGCCGTTACGCTACATCAGCATGTCTCCAAAGCGGAGGCCCGCAAGCGGGCGATCGACATGCTGCGCCAGGTCGGCATCCCCCTGCCGGAGCAGCGCGTGGACGAGTACCCGCACCAGCTCTCCGGCGGCATGCGCCAGAGGGCGATGATCGCCATGGCACTGTCCTGCAACCCAGCGCTCCTCGTCGCCGACGAGCCGACGACCGCGCTGGACGTGACCATCCAGGCGCAGGTGCTGGACCTGATGCGCAGCCTTCAGAAGGAGTTCCACACCGCTATCATGTTCATCACGCACAACCTCGGTGTTGTGGCGGAGATGTGCGAAGAAGTCGTGGTCATGTACTTGGGCAGTGTGGTCGAGCACGCTCCGGTGATGCCGCTGTTCCACGACCCGAAGCATCCGTACACGCAAGGGCTCCTGAAATCGATCCCGTCGCTGTCCACACAGAAGGAGCGGCTGGACCCCATCCGAGGCATCGTGCCGGATCCGCTGCATGCACCGCCGGGCTGCCCGTTCCACCCGCGCTGCCCGCACACGATGGAGATATGTCAAAGCGAGATGCCGCCGCTCGAAGAGGTGGCCCACCAACACGCCACGGCGTGCTGGCTCTATGGAACAGGGGGTGAGGATGTCGGCCCTAGCGACAGTGCAACTTGACCAAGACGTGCTGCTCAAGGTCTCGGGCCTGAAGAAGTACTTCCCCGTTCGCCGTGGCG
>PWTC01000024.1 GCA_003563005.1 Candidatus Acetothermia bacterium | reverse complement strand
TGCGTCTGCCATTCCGCCACCCCGGCGTGATGAACCTGAGCGGGAAACGGGGCTCGAACCCGTGACCTCCACCTTGGCAAGGTGGCGCTCTACCAGCTGAGCTATTCCCGCTTGGGTTTACGCACCCATTATAGGGGTGCACCCCGCATCGCTTCAAGCCTTGGTGCGAAGGGCGGGACTCGAACCCGCACGCCGCGAGGGCACTGGCTCCTAAGGCCAGCGCGTCTGCCAATTCCGCCACCTTCGCGCCTGAGCCCCTTGGTGCCCCGCTCGGCACCTTCAGCTGGTCGGGACGACCGGATTTGAACCGGTGACCTCTGGCCCCCCATGCCAGCGCGCTACCAAGCTGCGCTACGTCCCGCCAGAGGACATGGTAGCGTCCCGCCGGACCCTGCGCCAGCGGCGGCCGCCGCAGGTCCCGCCCGGTCCCAACGAAGTGGCATCCGTTTGCATGCCAACCGCCTCAGACGTTAGGATCCCCGGGTGGACCTGGACAGGATGGAGGCGGGCATCCGCCTATTGCTCGAAGGGCTGGGACGCGACGAGCTGCCTGAGGAGGTATGGCAGCACACGCCGCGCCGGGTGGCACGCATGTTCGCCGAACTCTGCCACGGCCTGGGAGCCGCCCCGGAGGACGAGCTCGGCACACCGTTCGCAGAACCCTACGACGAGATGATCGTCATGCGTAACATGCCCTTCCACTCACTCTGCGAGCACCACTTGCTCCCGTTCGTCGGTCGGGGAAGCATCGCTTACGTCCCGCGCGGAGAGCGCGTGGCCGGCGCCAGCAAGCTCGCCCGGCTGCTGGCCACCGCCGCAGCACGCCCGCAACTCCAGGAGCGCCTCACCTCACAGGTGGCCGATGCAATCCAGGAGAAGCTCCGCCCTCACGGCGTGCTCGTCCACATCGAGGCCGAACACCTGTGCATGACGATCCGCGGCGTGCGTGCGCCGGGCAGCAGACTCGTCACATCCGCGCTACGGGGTTTCTTCCGCACCGACGCCGCCGCGCGCGAGGAAGCCCTAAGCCTCATTCATCAAACCTCATCTGCTCGATAGCCGGATCGTCTGCGGGGAGCGGCCGCACGTGCATCTCCTCGACGCTCTCGTCACGCCGAGCGACGATACGTGCCTCCGCGTCCTGGGGCGCGTCGGCGTACCGCGCGCTCAGGCGCGCGGCAAACGCTAGATCCGACTCCGTGGGTGCCCCGTCCACCAGAGCGACCGGCCCGGGGACGTCTGGGAAGGAGAGCATCCAGCGGCCACGGGCGAAGCCCTCCAGCTCAGCGTTCTCCTCCTCATTGCGCCCCACGATGAGCTTGACCTGCGGGGAGAGTCGGAAGTGCCTGCCGTACTTGAGCAGCGAGAAATCCTCACGCGTGAGCGCATCGCGGTCACGGTGCTCGAATGCATCGCGCAGCTTGCGGGCATAGCTCTTGGCCAACAGGATGCAGCAGCCTCCACTTGGCTGGCCGAAGTGCTCGATCCCCCACTCGGCGGCCAGGGCGAGTTGCCGCCGCCTGGAGCGGCCCTCGATGTCAAGCCACTGATCGCGACGTACCCACCCCTGTTCCTCAGGGTACGTCGCCGGAAGCAGCCTCCCCGAAAGCGGACGCACCAGGCGATCGCCCAGCCCCGATTCCTCGGCCACCGTACGCAACGCCCTGTAGTGCTGGGACATAGGACGCTGTCCCAGCACTTCACCCGTCACCACGAACTCCGCACCCTCTTCGACCATGAGCTCCCGCGCCATCTTGAGGAGGAAGATGCGGCAGTCCAGGCAGGGGTTCGCAGCGGAGCCGTAACCGTGCTTGGGACGGCGCACGGTGTCCAAATAACCATCCCCTGCATCCCTCAGCCGCAAAGGAATATCGAGCCGGCGGCAAGCGGCGATGACGGTATCTCGCCGGTCCTCTCCCGCGTGGAACCCGGTGTAGACGTGGAGCCCGATCACCGGAAAGCCTAGCTTCTGCGTCAGGGCCACCGCAAGAGAGGAGTCGAGCCCTCCCGACAGCAGCGCCACGGCTTTGGGTCGTGTCTTGTTCATCTCAGTACTATCATACAAGCAAGCAGCGTCGCTCCACTGCATCTTCACACATGGTGCACGCGGTCTCCAAGCACGGCGACGAAGCTGTGAGTCAGAAGACTACGGAGGTGGTAGCTCTTGCGAAAGTCGATTTCCCTTGTCGTAGCAGCGCTGGTCCTGGCCACGGCCGTCGGATTGGCGCAGGGCCCGGAGATCCAGGACCAGATCACCGCCTCGGGACAGACCGCAATCCGGACGGCCATCGAACAGGTGGCCCCGGCAGTGGTCCGCATCGAGGCAGCCAGGCGTGTGAGCACCTGGTGGGATGAACTCATGGACGACCCGTTCCTCCGCAGGTTCTTCGGTGAGCCTGATCAGGACGGAAGGCTGGTCACCTCGGTCGGCTCAGGGTTCATCATCGAGGAGCAGGGCAACTACTACGTGCTCACCAACGCCCATGTGGTCCAGGACGCCGAGTCTGTCAAGATCACAGCTCAGGACGGGCGTGAGCTGCCCGCTGACATCGTGGGCAGCGACACCTTGCTGGACCTGGCGGTGCTCGCCTTGCGGGACGGGAACGCGCTCATTCCAGCACCGCTAGGCGACTCCACCCAACTGCGGATCGGGGACTGGGTGATCGCCATCGGCAATCCGCTTGGCCTGTCCCACACGGTGACCTTGGGCATTGTCTCGGCGCTTGACCGGGCGGTGCCTCGCCCGGACGGGGGCGGGTACTTCCGGCGGATGATCCAGACCGACGCCGCTATCAACCCCGGGAACTCCGGCGGGCCCTTGGTCAGCGCCTACGGCGAGGTTGTGGGGATGAACACGTTGATCGCCCGTTCGACGCGGGCCGGCGTGGCCGTAGAGGGGATCAACTTCGCGGTGCCCATCTCGGAGATTCGCCGTGTGCTGCCGGGGCTTATCGCTGAGGGCGTGGTCACGCGCGCTTGGTTGGGCGTGTACATTCAGGACATCACGCCGGCTATGGAGCGGCAGTTCGGGGTGCGGGCCGGAACTGGCGTGCTCATCTCCGACACCGTGCGCGACGCACCGGCACGCGAAGCGGGCCTCAGGTCGGGCGACGTCATCGTCGCCATCGACGATCGCCCGGTGGGCAACACGGACGAACTCCAGTCGGAGATCATGTATCGCAACGTTGGAGAAACCGTCCAGGTGCGCATCATCCGCGATGGCGTGGAGCTAGACGTGCCGGTGACGCTGGCAGCACGTCCCGACGAGGCGACCCTGGCGGCAACCCCGCCCGCGATCGAGGAAGGCGTCGAGGCGTTCGGTCTGCGCGTCTCCACGATCCCCCCCGCCGTTCGGGAGCAATATGGGCTGCACACGGACTCCGGCGTGTTCGTCACCGCCGTGGAGCCCGGCTCCCGCGCTCACTGGTCAGGTCTGGAGCGTGGCGACATCGTCCTGGAAGTCAACCGCACCCCAGTGGAAGGCGTGTCCGGCTGGGAGGAGCTCGTCGAGGAACTCGACGAGGATGCGGACGTCATGCTGACCATCCTCCGCGCAGGGCGTACCTTGTACCTTGTGCTGCGCTGAGTTCGGTTACAATAGGGGCTGGATCGGAGAGTAGCGCAGCTTGGTCAGCGCGCAGCGTTCGGGACGCTGAGGCCGGCGGTTCGAATCCGCCCTCTCCGACCAGCTGGGGCCCCGCAAGGGGCCCCTTTCTTCTGGCCATCGTGACTCGACGATTCCGCGCGAACTCCCGTCCCCATAGGGGCACGGGGGCGCCTGAGGTTACTCCTCTTCGAGGGCTCCCTGGAAGCGCGCCCCACAGGCATCACAGACCCAGCGCGCTTCTTCTTTGGGCGCTACCGGCGCCCCCAGCACGAACTCACCGCGCCCGGCGTGATCGAGTATCCCCGCCGAAGGCTCTGCCGTATCGATCTCCACCGGCACGACCGCGCGCTTGCCGCACATCGGGCACTTCATTCCATCGGTCATCTTGCACGCCTCCTTGTCCGGCCCTGTCACAGAAGTGTTCCCTCCTGACAGACAGGATGCCATACACCTGCAGGGCGCGTCAACCGCTGACGCCGCCGCTTCAACCTCAACTGGGAGGAGCATGTCCCGCGGGTCGCCGAACCGAGCCCCCGGCACACAGGCCAGGGGGGCGTTGACCCCGCGCGAGGAGGTGCATAGAATCTCAAGAGAGGCGGACAGCGCGGGTATAGCTCAATGGTAGAGCACCGGCCTTCCAAGCCGGTAACGCGGGTTCGATTCCCGCTACCCGCTCCAGCACAGGAGGCACAGGCGCCCGTAGCTCAACCAGGACAGAGCAGTGGACTTCTAATCCACCGGTTGGGGGTTCGAATCCTCCCGGGCGCGCCATCCGCCTTGGCCCTACTTCGGATACTGCTGTTGACCGGGGCTCCACGTGTTGTAACATCCGTATGCGAACAACACCACATGGGGAGCGTAGCTCAGAGGTAGAGCACCGCGCTGTGGCCGCGGTGGTCGCGGGTTCGAGTCCCGTCGCTCCTCCCAGTCCTCCGTGACGCATAACGCGTTGCGGGTGGCATGCGCCCGTAGCTCAACGGATCAGAGCATCGGCCTTCGGAGCCGAGGGTTGGGGGTTCGAATCCCTCCGGGCGTACAGTGCAACACGTTCCGATAGCAAGGGGCAGCTAGTCGTGGGTTTGGAGCTGTTGCTGAGATCGCGCCTGCGCGTTTCAGCAGCTCGTCGGCCATCCTTCTGTCGCGGCTTGACGATGGCCGTTCCGGCGCGCACTTACGCTGCGCCATCCCCTGACTCCTTCTCTCCGGTTCCTGGCTCTCAACCTGGACCTGCCCCAGGGGGGGTAGGCCAGTCCGCCATGCAGCGGTCTTGGGGTTCAGGACAAGGGAGCATTCTCAGCTAGGTTCTTGGGGCAGTCGGTCCTCCCCATCCTCCTTGAAGACGAACCCTTCAGCGAAGAGTTCCACGCACGCATCCACGGCATCAGGATCGTAGAGGGTGCCACGGTGCGTCTGGATCTCCTCGAGGGCTTTGTCCAGCCCCAAGGCGGGTCGGTACGGACGGTGCGAGGCCATCGCCTCTACCACATCGGCAACGGCGAGGATCCTTGCCTCAGGAGCGATCTGGTCTCCCGTGAGCCCTTGTGGATACCCCGAGCCATCGAGGCGCTCGTGGTGCTGGAGGACGCTCTGGGCCACCAAGGGTCTGAAGGGAAGGTCCTTCAGAATATCGTGACTTGCCTGCGGATGTCCCCTGATCAACATCATCTCCAGGTTAGTGAGTGCGGTGGGCTTGTTTAGGATCTCCGCCGGGATGTTGCTCTTTCCGATATCGTGGAGAAGACCTGCAATGCGGATGTCGTCGGCTTGGCGCTCGGGAAGCCCCATCCTGTTGGCGATGGCGCAGGCGAGCTCCGCCACCCGGCGCTGGTGACCGGCCGTGTAGGGATCGCGCATCTCGGCCAGCGTGCCCAACGAATGCACCGCACCCTCGAACATCGCACGCGTCTGCTGCAGGCTCCGGGCAACCTCCTCCCTGGCCCATACCTGAGGCGTTACGTCGTGGATGGATACGAGCACTCGGTCCAGCCGTTCCTCATGGCCCGCCATAACCGTGAGGCGCACTACGGTCTCCAAGGTGTTGCCCCGCAGATCCCGCGCCTGCCCCTCGTGTTCAACGTGCGTGTTCCCTGCGTACAGCTCGACGAACTCGTGCCGGATGGCCTGAGCGGCAGGACCCAGCTTATCATCCTTCGTGAAGGCTACCATGGCCTCCACGCTGTCGGCACCGAACAGCTCCATGGCCGCCCGGTTGGCAGTGAGAAACCCAATCTTTCGGATCCAGGCTTGCAGAGCTTCAGGGCGCCCATGGAAGTAGGCGTCGAGGTCCGTCACCCCTTGGGCGCGGAGTTTGTCCATCTCCCTCTTCACCGCGGAGAGGTCCTCCTCGAACAACGCTACCGGCGACTCCTCGAACAGGCTGCGGAAGCGCTCCTCGCTCTGTCTCAAGGATGACTCCGCGCGTATCTGATCCGTGATGTCCGCTGCCTCGGCCACCTCCATTTCCTGTCCTTTGAAGGAAAGGTGGTAGCTGTGGATCCGAACCGGAAACGTGGTGCCATCCCGTCGGCGGTGCTCTGACTCAAAGCTGAGCTCTTTCACCTCTTGGTACAGTCTCCACTGCTCGTTTCGTTTCTCCTTGGTGTAGTGGGGATCGACGTCCCAGACGTGCATGGTCAGGAGCTCGTCTTGAGCGTAGCCCAGTCTCTCCGCTGCCGTCTCGTTGACATAGATGAACTTCCCCTCAGGCGAAATCCAGAAGATGCTGAGAGGGGATTTGTCCACCGTAAACTGGGTCCTGTGCAGTGCCTCCTGAGCCTCGAACACGGCTGTCTCGTCCACCGTTGACATCACCACGCGGTCCGACACAGCTTCATGCCCCGGAAGGACCGTCCAGTGTAGGTGTAGATGGAGAGCCCTTCCCGAAGCGGTGTGCTTGACACAGCGGAAGCTGTGTTCCGTGCGCCCCTCATCGATGGCCAGCAGTTCGCTCACGTAGCTTTCCTGGGAAGGATCTGTCAGTGCAGCGAGCCGAGCCTCGAGTTCGTGCACACTACCGACCTCGTGAAGGTCGAGTGCAGCTCTGTTTGCATTGAGGATGCGGATACGTGAGAGTCCTTCCGCAACCCTCTCTGGGTGGCGTGTGAAGTAGGTTTCGAGGTCGTCGATCCCCTGTTGACGCAGCGTCATGATCCACGCCCGCACTTCGGAGAAGTCCTCTTCCTGGAAGGGGAGGGGCGATTCCTCGAACAGACTGCGATAGCGCTCTTCGCTCTGCTGGAGCGCCTCCTCGGCGACTTTCTGCTCTGTGATATCCTGGAACGCACCTTGGACTCCGACAATCTCTCCATGTGCGTCTCGTACGGGTTCCCCCATCGTCCGGACCCAACTGCGCCGACCGCTGCCGGTGATGATCTGGAGTTCCTCGTCGTAGGGGACCCCATCCCGGGCGCACGCAGTGAACACTTCGCGGATACGTTCCTTGTGCTCAGGAGCGTAGAAGGCAATGCCCTCATCCACCGTGGGGGAGAAGCCAGCCGGCATCTCGTGGATCGCCGCCACCTCATCCGACCACAACACACGGTTCTCCGCAAGATCGACGTACCATCCGCCCAGCTTGGCCATCTCTCCGG
>PWTC01000137.1 GCA_003563005.1 Candidatus Acetothermia bacterium | reverse complement strand
CTCGCGGCATGAAGCTGAACGAGTATGCGCTCACCGATGCTGACGACAGGGTGGTGGCCGGAGAAGACGAGGAGGGCGTGTACCGCCGCCTGGGGCTCGTATGGATTCCCCCAGAACTGCGCGAGGACCAGGGAGAGATCCAGGCGGCAGAGCGCGGCGCGCTTCCCGAGCTGGCCGAACGCAGCGATGTGCTGGGCGACCTGCATGTGCACACCGACTGGTCCGACGGTACCGCAGGACTGGAGGCGATGGTGGCGGCGGCTCGGGACCAAGGCCTGGTCTATGTGGCCGTTACTGACCACTACCGATTCTCCTCCACAGTGAACGGGGTAACGGCGGACGATCTTGTCCGTCAGATCGATGCGATCGCCGAACTGAACGCTTCGATGGAAGGGATTCGTGTGCTCACCGGGATCGAGGCCAACATCGATCGGGCCGGGGGCGTCGATGTCCCATCTGGCGTGCTCCGCAGACTGGACATCGTGATCGCTTCAGTGCACTCCCATTTCCGGCTGAGTTCGGCTGAGATGACGCGCCGTCTGGAGCGCGTGATGGACAATGAGCTTGTCGACGTGCTGGGCCATCCTACCGGTCGACTCATCGGGGAGCGCCCCCCTTACGATGCCGATTGGGACGAGGTATTCTACCGTGCCGCCAAGACGGGTACCGCCATCGAGATCAACGCCAACCCGCAACGATTGGACCTGAACGCCTTGCTCACCCGGCGAGCCCTCGAAGCGGGGGTACGGCTGGCCCTGGGATCCGACGCGCATGCGCCAGATCACATTAGGTTCCTTGAGATGGGCGTCCGCACTGCGCGCCGTGGTTGGGCCGAGGCAAAGCATATGCTGAATGCGCTGCCTGTGGATGCGCTCCTGGCCACCCGCAAGCGCGGCGGTGGGTGAACCGCGTCGAAGTACTCGGAAATAGAAGGGGCCTCGACATGCGAGGCCCCTTGTGTCCGATCTGCTTAGTGCAAACTCAGCCGGATGTCACGTTCTTGGCCTGAGGGCCTTTGGGGCCCTGCTCAACCTCGAACTGCACAGCCTGTCCCTCGCGCAGGGTCTTGAACCCGGGCATGTTGATCGCCGAGAAATGCACGAACACGTCCGGACCGTCCTCCTGCTCGATGAAGCCGTACCCTTTCGCGTCGTCGAACCACTTCACCTTACCGGTGGCCATTGATGTCCCCCTCCTTTCGAACCGTTTTCTGAACCGACTACATGCCCCTACCGCTTGGTTGAGGGAAACCCCAACGGCCACGCGGTCGCACTTCGTACGGTCCTGCGATTCGTACTATACCAGTCATACAGGGGAAGTCAAGGCCTCACGGGCGTCGGCGGGCCGCGCGAAAACCGCGCGTCCCAGAGCGGTCACATTCAGTGATGGGCAGTCCGGCTGGTGCGCTTCTCCGCCTCGAGGGCACATCACGGGCTGTGTGCCGCGATCGTGAGGCGAGACGGCGGTTGAGCGTGGTGGTCGTGGGTGTACACTGACATGGGTGCCTATGGAAGAACTGGAAAGGCTAGAGACGCAGCTCGAAGCAGCGTATGCCGACCCCGATCTCGTCGGGATGTACCTCGCGGAGATCAACCGCATTCCGACGCTCACGGCCCAGGAAGAGCAAACCTTGGCCTACCGTGCGCGGGACGGGGAGATGTACGCCAAGGAACGGCTGGTGCTGTCGCACCTGCGCCTGGTGGTCTCCGTCGCACGGGAGTATGGGGATACGGGACTAGACTTCCTTGACCTCGTTCAGGAAGGGAATATCGGCCTTCTTCAGGCCGTCGACAGGTTCGAGGTGGAGCGGGGATTCCGCTTCTCGACCTATGCCCGGTGGTGGATCCGCCAGGCGATAGGTAGTGCGATCGAGCGCCAATCCCAGCTGATTCGTATCCCCGCGCATCTGTTCCGCGCAATCGTGCGTTACCAGCAACTGAAGGGGGCCTTCGGTTCGGACAGTCTCGAGGGCCATGAAGAGTTGATCCAGGCGACAGGGCTCGACGCCCAGCGGCTGCGCCAGATCGAGCGTACCGTACGAGAGATCGTGTCGCTGGACGCAGGTGTCGGCGAGGACACGGACGGCACGCTGGACGAGTTCATCGGCGACGCATCCATCGCTCCGCCCGAACGAGAAGCCCTGCGAGAACTGCTTCGTGAGGATCTGATGCGGAAAATGGAGGAGCTGCCGGAGCGGGAGGCCGACGTGTTACGGCGGCGTTATGGGCTGCGTGGCGTCCCCCCCCAGACGCTGGCTGAGGTCGGCGAGCAGCTTGGGATCACCCGTGAGCGGGTGCGCCAGATTGAGGCACGAGCGCTGCGCCACCTCAGAGGCGCATGGGGCGAGAAGGCCCTCGAATACTACACCCGGCTGCTCAACGATTGACCGGCGAGAGAGGCCGGAGACTGCCCTCGGTCAGCGGGTCTCGGTAGGTTCGGGGAAGCCTGGTGTGCGGCGGTGCGTCATGCCCTGCAACGCGGCGGCAAAGGCGCGCTTGATCCTGGCGAGGTCTGTAAGCGTCAACGGGCTGCGGTCGAGCTGTCCATCGCGCCTGCGATCGTCGATCACCCGTTCGACGATTTCGGGAAGCTCATCACGGCTCTTGCCCCGGGAGTACGCCTCCACGGAGTCAGCGAGCATCAGGATCGCTGTCTCTTTGGTGTCCGGGAGAGGTGAGTCGTACCTGAACTCGTCCTCAGGGATGCCTTGCTTGGCGCCGATCTCCGAGAAGGCACGCATCACGGATGTTCCGTGATGTGTCACCACGAACTGCAGCACATCTCCACGCAGCCCGTAGCGTCGTCCGAGCTCAACACCGTCCTTTACGTGAGAGGCCAGCACGACCTTGGACATCGTCGGGGTGAGTTCCTCGTGTGGATTGGGACCGGCCTGGTTCTCACCGAAGAAGTGCGGCCTGAGTACCTTGCCGATGTCGTGGTACAGCCCCCCGACGGCGGCGAGCACTGGATTAGCCCCCACGGCGCGCGCCGCCGCTTCGGCCAGGGCAGCGACATCTCGTGCGTGGTAGTAGGAGCCGGGAGCCTCCGCGCGCAGGCGCTCGAGCAGCGGATGTGATGGGTTGAGCAGATCTACGAGCGTGATGGGCGACGTACGATCCGTGATTCGCTCGACAGCGGGGACTTCGGCCCAGGCGATGAACGCCGCAATCGGCCCGGATACGAGCGCAGCGCCTATGCCGATGAGCTCCGACTGCGGCCAGAACACGGCGGCTGCCAGCGCGGCTGCTGCCCCGCCGGCCAGTCCTGCCAGCAGGACGTCCTTGCCGGTGCGCGAACGCGCGGCCACGAGTGCGATGGCCGCGCCGCCCACCAACGCGGACAGCATAGGTGGGCCGCCCAGCATGGGGCCGGCCCAGCCTGCCAGCGGCAGGAGGTACAGCAGTGCTTGCGTGCGCCCGATGACCAGCGCCACCAGCACCACCGCCACCCCCCAAGGGAGAAGGAAGGGGGAGGCGAAGGACCCAATGCGTGAGAGCAGCACGGCCACCGCCAGCAAGCCCAGTCCCAGACGACGTTCTTCAGGCTTGAAGGCTGTGCTGATGGCCAACGCGGGAACCACGAGTCCGAGTGCCGAGGAGACGGCCAGGCTCCAGTGACACAACGCGGGGCCGTCATCCCAGCACCACACGGATCCAGCGGCGGCGACCAACAACAGGAAGACGACCTGCCGCCAGGGGATCTTGATGCGGGAACGTTCAGCCGCGCGTTTCTTCGCTCGCGCTTGCTCTCTTCTCGCTGCGCTCATATGCCTCGATGATGGCTTTCACCAACGGATGCCGGACGACGTCCTTGCCGTCCAGGTAGACGAAGGCGATGCCGGGGATGCCCGCCAGGATGTCCTGCACTTGAATCAGACCGGACTCTCTCCCCACAAGGTCCACCTGGGTCACGTCCCCGGTGATCACCGCCTTGGAGTCGAAGCCGAGCCGGGTGAGGAACATCTTCATCTGTGTACTCGTTGTGTTCTGTGCTTCATCCAGGAGCACGAACGCGTGGTTCAGCGTCCTGCCGCGCATGAAGGCCAACGGCGCGATCTCGATGCGGCCGTTTTGGACGTGTTTCTCGAACTCGCTCACGGGGATCATGTCGTAGATCGCGTCGTAGAGAGGCTGTAGGTACGGGTTTACCTTCTGCAGGATATCCCCCGGCAGGAAGCCGAGTTCCTCTCCCGCCTCCACAGCGGGGCGGGTCAGAACCACGCGCTTCACTGCTCCCCGACGTAGATGCTGCAGCGCTGCTGCCACAGCGAGATAGGTCTTCCCGGTCCCGGCGGGCCCCACGGAGAACACGACATCATTCTCTCGCACGGCCTGGATGTACCTTCGTTGGCCGATGGTCTTGGGGCGGATCATCTCCCCCCAGTGGGTTACCTGGACCACGTCGGTGAGCACGCCTTCCATTTCGTTCCCCTCTTGCACCTGGGAGATCAGGTACTGCACTTCCTGAGGAGAAGGCATATGGTCGTCGCGGGCCACCTGTAGGAGTTTTCTGAACAGCCGCTCCAACTGGTCGACCTGCTTGGCATCGCCTGCGATGTGTACACGATCTCCCCGGGCCACGATCTGCGCTCCACTGAATGACTTGCTGATCACGTGAAGATTGCGGTTGTACTGGCCCAGGACGCTGAACGCTACATCGCCGCCGTCCAGCTCGATCTCACAAGTTCGTTTCTCGATCTTCCTTCACCCCCAAGGTATGCGCGGCGTCCACGTAGGCCAGGCGCACCGGCGTGATTGTACCCTGCGTGGTAGCCTCATGTGCAAAGACAAGCCTGATGTAGTTCTCCGTGTACCCTTGGCTCCATCCGTCCTGCTCTCCCTCGGGTACGGCTGCAAGGCAGTGACCGATGAACCGTAGCCTGGCGAGGACCGACCATCGCTGGGCTGCGGTCCAGGCCGCACGTGCTCGAGCCGCAGCCGACTCTGCCGTCACGCGCGGCCGGAGCGCGGCGGCGGGTGTGCCTGGGCGTGGGGAGAACCTGAACACGTGGGCGTTGAGTGGGCGGAGGCGCTCAAGGAGGCCTAGGCTTCTCTGGAACGCCTGTTCCGACTCCCCTGGGAATCCGACCATGAGATCGGTGCCGAACGTGGCATTGGGAACGCTGTCCAGGAAGCTGTGTACCCGCTCCTCGTATTCAGCCGCGGTGTATCCTCTTCGCATGGCACGCAGCAGCGCGTCATCGCCGCTCTGGAGCGGAACGTGAAGGTGCGGGCACAAGCGGGGCTCGTCTGCCATCAGGTGAACAAGGTCGTTGCTGATTCCAGCAGGACCGATCGAGCTCAGCCTGTAGCGAACGCCAGGGATGCACAGCAAGTTGCGGAGAAGCTCTATCAGGTTCAGCCCTTCGGGTGCGCCGCGTCCGTAGGCGGCCAGGTCGACTCCGGCGAGCACGATCTCCTGGTGCCCGGCTGCACACAGTGCCTTCACTTCTTGAGCGACCACGTCGGGCGACTTGCTGCGCAGGGGGCCGCGAAGAGTTCGAGTGACGCAGAACGTGCAGGACCCAGCACAGCCGTCCTGCACTTTGACTGTCGCTCGTGCGCGTGGCGCGGCCCCGGTGACGGCCTGCCGATCGAGGGACGGCCATTCCGCCTCGGGCAGGTCGGGCTCGTCGAGTCCCTCAGCCAGCTGAGCAGGAAGGCGCTCTTTGCCTTTGTTTCCCAAAGCGGCATCTGCGCCGGCCGCGCGCAGTCCCTCTGGGTCGAGCTCGGCCTGACAGCCGACGGCGACGATCAGGGCTTGAGGGTACGTGCGCCTGAGCTGCCGCACGAGCTGCCTGCCTTTGCGCTCAGCGAGTCCGGTGACTGCGCAAGTGTTCACCACGTGGATCGGCCGGTCGGAGTTGGCTTGGGCCAACTGCTCGGCCAACCAGTGGGACTCGTACTGGTTCACGCGACACCCGACGGTATGGACGTGGGTCATCCCGGATGACGTTCCACGGTGAACCGGTACAGCGACACCGGCTCGTCGGGGCCGATGCCTGCTTTCCGTCGAGCGATCGCAACCTGCTCCTCGGCGGTACGCACTTCGGGCAGGTCGGGCAACAGCAACCCGCGCCTGAGTCCGGACTCAACGACCACTCCGTAGCGCAACGGATCGAGATCACTCTCTTGACAAGGCTCGGGGGCTGACAGCACGTCGACCGTGACGTCCAGATCCTCAAGCTCGTGCTCTGCGACGGGAGGGAAACGGGGATCGGCCACGGATGCGCGGGCGGCGTTGTGGATGATCTCCTCGGCGAGCGTGGGGTACGTGGGCAGATAGGTGCCCATACATCCCCGCAGGCTGCCGTGGCGCTTCAGGGAGACGAACGCTCCCGCCCGGCGCTCGCCCAGCTCAGGTGGTATATCCTTTGGCGGGGCGATCATCCTGCCCTCGACCACGAAGGCCCTGATGCTGGAAGCCGCCAAACGCACTGCAGGATCGGCTGAGTGCCTCACGCCCAAAGGTAAGTCCGCGTGTTTCGTGTGTCAAACGGTTTGACGGGAGGCTCATCTTTGCGCTACCTTCACCGTAGCATGCGGCGACTGGGCGTTGCAGTCGGGTTGGTCCTTGTTGGGGTCGCGGTGGCGTTGTTCTTCCTCTACTCGCAGACGGATGTGGAGCGCCAGCTGAGACGGGGCGAGTGGGTCCGCGTGATGGTGGTTGGCGTGGACAGCGGCGCCCAAGAGGAACCCCAGGCAGACTATATCGCCGTGTTCGGCATCTCGCCCAAGGGAGCGGGGACGGTGCTGACCGTCCCTTCCGACCTTGCCTTGCCCCTGGAGGGGGCGGAGGGAGAGGTCGACTGGGTGCGGCTGGCGGATCTGCGGGCGCTTGAGGGTACCGAAGGGATTGCAAGACGGCTGACCGAGCTTCTTGAAGTTCAGCTTGACTACACGGTTGAAGTCGACTTCGAAGTGTTCCGACAGGTGGTGGACGCTGTGGGGGGTGTTACCGTAGAGGTGGCCTCACGGCTTGCCTACGCGGACATCAGCGCGGGGTTGTTCATCGACATCCGCCCTGGTACGCAGACTCTGGACGGGGAAGAGGCACTCCACTTTGTGCGCTATAAGGCTGCGGCGATCGACGTGGAGGGACGGGCAAGACGCGCCCAGCAGTTCCTGTTGGCGCTTTGGGATCGCCTGCGTGAGCTCTCCTGGTCCAGATGGCGTGAACTGGCCCGAGTTGTCCGTGAGACGAATACTGATCTCTCTTTCTGGGAGGCGCTCGACCTTGCCCGTGCTCTTCGGGAGCTGCATCCGGACGATGTTCGG
>PWTC01000149.1 GCA_003563005.1 Candidatus Acetothermia bacterium | reverse complement strand
TTGCAGCGGCCCGTCAGGCGTCTGCACATTGCCCTGAAGTCCTCAAGGCCACGTATCTCCTGGATGCTATCCTTGAACACCACATCTTCCCGGTAATAGGGAAAGATGTGCGACCAATCTGGCTTCCCATCCCGGTTGTATGTTCTTGACCAGAGTGCGCGGATCTCCTCGTCCGATAGCTCACGTAGCGACCGGCGCTCCTCCGTCATCTGCGTCCCTCCCCCAGCGTTTCTTCGAGTCCCCCCGCCGCGTGGCAGCTCTCTTTCGCTCTGCTTGAGGGGGAGTATAGCGCAATAATCTGTACAGGCTTCCGAGGCGAGATCGTCGTAGTCACACCGAGCTTGGTTGCACGCCTCGACGACCGCCACTAACCTCTCCGTCATGTCCGACACAAGAGCACTTCCCAAACGTTCGACCGTCCCGGTCGAGGAGACCTGGGACCTCGAAAGCGTGTTCGCCACACCGCAAGACTGGGAAGCGGCCTGCCAGGAGCTCCTGGCACAGTTGCCCAAGCTTGCTGGCTACCAGGGTCGCCTGAAGGAGGGCGCGTCCGTCCTGCTCGAGTTCATCCAGCTCTACGAGGACGCCGGCCGCCTGATGGGGAAGATCTTCGTCTACGCGAGCAACGCATCCGCGGTCGACGCGCTCGACCAGGAAGCGGCAGGGCGCAGCGGGCAGGCGCGTGGCCTGTTCGCCCGGTTCGGCGCGGCGGTGGCGTTCTTCAACCCGGAACTGGTGGCGATCGGGTTCGACGCCCTGCGCCGGTGGATGGACGAGACGCCGGACCTTCGGTTCTTTGCGCACTACGTGGATCAACTGGAGAAACAGCAGGCCCACGTGCGATCGGGCGAGGTGGAGCAGGTGCTGGCACTGGTTTCCGACCCGCTGTCCGCGCCGCACAGCGTGTTTAGCAGCCTCACCGGCGCAGACATGACGTTCCGACCGGCGACCGACAGCGAGGGCAACGAGCTCGAGGTGGGACAGGCGAGCATCGAGTCGCTACGGACGCACGCCGACCGCGCCGTGCGGCGTACGGCGTGGGAGAGCTATGCCGACGGCTACCTCGGGCTCAAGAACACCCTCGCAAGCTCGCTCCTTGGAGCCTTCAAGGCCGACGTGTTCAGGATGCGCGCGCGCCGCTACACCTCGAGTCTGGAGGCGTCCCTTTCGCCCAACTTCATCCCGCTGGAGGTGTTCCACAACCTCATCGAGGTCTTCCAACGGAACCTGCCCACGTGGCACCGCTATTGGGCGCTTCGCCGCGAGCTCTTGGGCTACGACGCGTTCCACGTGTACGACATCAAGGCCCCGCTCTCGGGAGAAAATCCGGCGGTACCGTTCGAGCAGGCGGTCGAATGGATCTGCGAGGGGATGAAGCCGCTCGGCGAGGAGTACGTCGGGGTGCTGCGACGAGGCTGCCTCGAGCAGCGTTGGGTCGACCGCGCACGCAACCGCGGGAAGCGCGAAGGCGCCTTCTCCAGCGGCTCACAGGGCACCCATCCGTTCATCATGATGAGCTATGCTAACGACTTGTTCAGCCTGAGCACGCTCGCGCACGAGCTTGGCCACTCCATGCACTCCTACTACAGCCGCCTGTGCCAGCGCATGATCTACAGTCGCTACGGCTTGTTCGTCGCCGAGGTGGCGTCCAACTTCAACCAAGCCATGGTGCGGGACTACCTCCTCCGCACGCTGACGGACAAGGCGTTCCAGATCTCGCTGATCGAGGAGGCGATGTCGAACTACCACCGCTACTTCTTCATCATGCCGACGCTTGCGCGTTTCGAGCTTGAGATCCACGGGCGCGTCGAGCGAGGTGAACCGGTGAGCGCCGACACGCTCATCGGGGTCACGGCAGATCTGTTCCGCGAAGGCTACGGCGAGGAGGTGGTCTTCGACCGCGAGCGGATCGGCATCACGTGGGCACAGTTCCAACACATGTACATGAACTTCTATGTCTACCAGTACGCCACCGGGATCTCCGGCGCCCACGCCCTGGTGCAGCGTGTGCTCACCGGCGGCGACGAGGCCGCCAAGCGCTACCTGGAGTTCCTCAAGGCGGGCGGCTCGCGCTATCCGCTCGACGCGCTTGAGCATGCGGGGGTGGACTTGAGATCGCCGCAACCTGTCGAGACCGCGTTCGCCGACCTCTCCATGCTGGTGGACCGACTCGAAGGCCTGCTGGGGTGACTGCAGACAGCACGGGCAGGGTTCGCCAAGCACGCGATGACGAGAAGGGGCAGCTCAGACACGTGATCCGACGTGCGTTCGGGTGGCTACCCAGTCTGCTCTTCGACGCGGGTAAGGCGTCGTTCGTGTATGAGCTGGACGGGAAGATCGTGGGTGGCATCACGCTTTCATCGTTCTCCATCGACAGGCAGCGGGTCGGCGGTGTCGTGAAGTGGCTGTTCGTCCTGCCCGAGGCGCGCGGGCGAGGCGCGGCTTCGGCGCTGGTCGATCGTGCCCTGGCATGGTTCGCAGAAGAGGACTGCCAGGACCTGTTCACCTGTGTGGAAGGCCACAACACGAGCTCCAGCAACCGGTTCGCCCGTGCCGGCTTTCGCATCCTCTCGTTCTGCGAGCAGGTGAGACTGTATGGCATACGCCTGCCGCGCGTCTGGTATCGGACGTTTCACCTGGCGGACGTGGGCCACTTCCTGTGGGCGCGACGTCATGATGATGCCCAAGATGCCGTGAACGACGCGCCCACTCTGGAGGCGCTGAGCAGGGCGCCGCGACTGCCGGCTGCAGCGGTGGCGGGCACGACGGTCACGCTGATTCTGCTGGGGCTGTTGATGGTCTGGCGCCAAGGGCAGGCACTTACTGTTTCCAACCTGTGGCACCCCGCGGTTGTGGTGGTGGGCCTCTTGGGACTACGGCTGGGCGCCATGGCCCTTGCGGCGCGGCGGTTGGGCCTGCCGGTGCTGTACCGCTCATGGGAGACTGGATTGCTCCTCTCCGCGTTCATCGCGTTGACGTCCGGGGGCGTGTTCATCGCGCCGGGGAGTCTGTATCCCGCGCGGAGGGTCTGGAGCTACCGGGAATGGCTCCCCAAGCTCGGGCCGGTGGCGCTTGCCGGCGCGCTCGCGCTGCTTCTGGCTGGATGGGGGCTGCAGGCGATGCGATGGTGGGTGATCCCGGAGGAGAGCCGCACGATCCTTGATCTAGCCCTGTTCTACGTGCGCGCGTTCGTGCTGTTCGATGTGCTGCTCGTCTTCTTCCCGTTTGTCGCGTTCAACGGCCGCAGGATCCTGGACTGGCAGGCCGGCATGTGGGCCTTGTTGGCCGTGGCCACAGTCGCGCTCTGGGTGTTGGGCTTCGTCGTGTGAGGGTGGAGCGACCCTGCAGAGACCCGGGGTGAGTGCAGCGGAGCATGACGGTGAACGCCCTCCTATCTTCGCGATGATGGTTCCTCCGGACCAGTCTCGAGCGTCCTTCGCCTTGGGCTAGGGGAAACGGGAGGCTGCATCCGGGCGTACAATAGAAACCCGACCGTTCTCCTGGCGCGGCAACCGTGGCCTGTGCACGACACCGCAGAGCCTCTTGACAACGGAGTGGCGTGCGTGGCAAGGCGGCGCTTGAAGGAGTGAAGTATGAGAGCACGGCTTGATGAAGCGCTCGTTCAGGACACGGTACGACGCATGGTGGCACGCAAGGATGTGTTCAGTGCTGTGCTCCGGGTGGAGAGCGAAGACGGTTCGCTCACCTACACCTCAGCTGCCGGGGACATGCACGTCGACGACCGATACTTCATCGCCAGTGTCACCAAGCTGTACGTAACTGCAGTGGTGCTGCACTTGAGGCAGGAGGGCCGACTTCGGCTGGAAGACCGGGTTGTCGACTTCTTCCCCGAAGGACTCCTGGACGGACTGCACGTCCTGAGGGGGGTTGACCACACCAGCCAGCTCACCATCGCGCATCTCATGTCCAATACGTCGGGACTGCAGGACTACTTCTTCGGGAGATCGCCCTTGGGGAAGTCGGCGGCGGATGAGCTGCTGGCAGGAAAGGACGAAGCCTGGCCGCTGAAGCGCATCCTTGCCACAGCGCGCACCCTGGAGCCCCGCTTCCAGCCAGGGCAGAAAGGGCGTGCGCTCTATTCGGACACCAACTACGAGCTTCTGGGCGCCGTCATCGAGCGGATCACGGGCAACCCGATCGCCCGGGTTTTCAAGGATCTCATCTTCGACGAGCTTGGCCTACAGAACACGTATGCCTTCCAAGACGAGAGCGACGACACGCCCGCGCGGCTCTACTACAGATCGCAACCGGTGCATCTGCCTAGGTATCTGGCTTCGGTCACCGCAGAGGGCGGCATCGTCTCGACCGCCGAGGAGTGTATGCGCTTCCTGAAGGCGTTCTTCTCCGGAAAGTTCTTCGCAAGGGAGGAAGTCGAGAACCTCAAGCAGTGGAACTTGGTCCTCCGTCCAGGGACGTTCTTGTACGGTCTAGGCCTGGAGAAGATCTTCGTGCCCCGCGTTCTCAAGCCCTTCTTCCCCTACGGCGAAATCCTGGGGTATTGGGGCCAGACGGCGGCGTTCGCGTGGTTCAACCCGGAGACCGACCTCTACCTCACCGGTACCGCGAACCAGCTTGGCGGCCCTGGGCACCGTGCAGCAAGCCAGGCCATCCTCAGAGTTATCAAGGCCAGGGCCAAGTCGGGCTGACCCTACCCTTCCTAAGGGGCGCAACAGCGCCCGAACCCAAACTCGGCTCCGGCCGGTGAGCGAGTTGCTACCCGGGGATGAGCTCAAACGTTGTGCACACGTGCGCCGGCCCGGGGTCATCTTCCTGGTCGGCTCTCCCTTCGGTGGTCAACGTGCCCTGGATCGTGTAGGTGCCCGGCGCGGGGAGGTCCGCTGTGTCCATCCGGGCGAAGTAGAGCACCCCTCCCATGGTGTAGGTTTCCTCTCCCATCACCATCAGGAACGCTTGTTCATCCGACCAACGCCACACTTCCTCTCCCGCATCGTCGTAGATGGCGAAGTCGAACCGCTGGCTGGTCCTGAAACCATGGACCTGTTCCTCTGTCGCCGCGGTGACGATCAGGGCCAGAGGAAGGGAAGCGCCCCAGGGGATCTCCTCGGGCGCAGCGATGAGCAACATCAGCCCCGGGTGATAGGGGTTTATGCAGGGGGCCTCAGGGTCGTCAGCGTGGTCCTGCACAATGAATCCCCCCTGTCCGACGACGTCCGTGTCACCCGTCTGGTCCGTGTGTGCCATGACCACCCTATACTGGCCGGCGGCAAGCTCTCCCAGCGGCACCTCCAACTGCCAGGGTGTCAGTGTGGGCGCACACACTTCGTCGGTATGGGACGTGGCGATGTAGATGAACGAGCCCAACTGCATGACCTGAGGGGTACTTGGAACGCAGCTGTCGGGCCATGTCCCGGAGAGCATGAGCACGATGGTGTCTTCCGTGGTCGGTTCGGGCGGAAGGACGTCGATCTGGCCGGCGTGGTTCCCGTTGGCGATGGCCGGGCCCATCGCAATGAGCACTCCGAAGAGCGTACAAAGTAGCACTCGCATGGATGTCACCTCCTGCACCTACCGTAAGGGATCGGCGCAGGCAGATGCGAACCGAAGCCCGATCTCATGCCCAGTGTGCCCTGCTTGACAACAACCGAGAGGTCCTCGCAGCATCCTCACCTGACCGCGGCGGGTTGTGTACACTGCCAGAGGGGGTGGCAACCGTGGACGAGCCCATACACGTACATGTGTCTTCTCCCCCCTTGGCGCACGCCCGACGAGTTCTCGAGGAGGCTGTTGCACCCAGAGTCGAGATCAGCTACGGACCGGAGGCACCGCCGCCGGACACCCGGGTGCTCGTCGCCGGGCGCCCCACGAAGGGGCAGTTGGATGTTCTGCCCGTACTACGCATGCTGGTGATCCCCTACGCAGGCCTTCACAAGAACACACGCGAGCTTCTGCTTGACAGCTTCCCGGAACTCGTCGTATGCAACCTTCACCACAACGCGGCTGCGGCCGCCGAGCTGGCGGTGGCCCTTCTTCTGACCGCTGCCAAACGCATTGTCCCCGCCGACGCCGAGCTCCGCAGAGGGGATTGGCGCAGCCGCTACGAGAGTCACCGAGCGCTGCTCCTCGAGGACAAGCGCGCGCTCATCCTGGGTCTCGGGGAGATCGGGACACGCGTGGCCGAGGCCTGCCGGGGTCTAGGGATGACGGTCATGGGTGTACGCAGGCGGAAGGATGCAGCCGGGCCTCCAGGGGTCGAAGTCCATCCGCCGGAAGCGCTCGCCTCGCTCCTTCCGCAGGCGGAGGCGGTGGTGATCTGTCTGCCGCTCACACCGGAGACGGAGGGGTTGATTGGGCACCGCGAGCTGCACGCCCTTCCTTCCTCGACCGTGCTCGTCAACGTAGCCCGCGGACCCATTGTCGACGAAGAAGCGCTGTACCATGCCCTGCGGGAGCGTAGGATCGCCGCGGCCGGCATCGACGTCTGGTACCGGTATCCCTCGGGCCCGGAGGCACGAGCACGAACCTACCCCTCGCGGTTTGCGTTCCACGAGCTCGACAACGTGGTGCTAAGCCCGCATCGGGGTGGCGCGTTCGGCACGGTGGAACTCGAAGAGCGCCGCATGCGCGAACTTGCGACCGTGCTCAACGCGATCGCACGCGGGGACTCGATCCCGCACCGCGTGGACGTGTCGGCCGGCTACTGAGCACCATCGGAACCACCCGCGCCGGTTAGAATTCGCCACCATGACGGTGATCTGCACTTCCCGATTGCAGCTGGTTCCCCTCTCGCATGACGAGCTCTCGGCTCTTGTCAACGCACAGGGGCAGCTTCCCCGACTGGGTGACACGCTGTGGGATCCTCAGCTGGTCGATGCGGCGGTCGCGCGGGCAATGCGCGGCAAGCTCGCCATGATGGAGCGCCTTCCGTCCGAGTTGCACCCATGGTTGACCTACTGGCGTGCTGTGCTGTGTGAGGGGAGGCGGGCGGTGGGACTCCTCGGCTTCAAGGGTCCCCCTGCAGTGGACGGTTCGGTGGAGATCGGATACGGGGTCGCCCCGAGCTCCCGTCTGCAGGGGTTTGCCACCGAGGCGGCAGAGGCACTGATCGGCTGGGCTTTCTCCGATTCCCGCTGCCAGGCTGTCACTGCGTTGGGCGTTCGGCGGCAGAACCTGGCATCTCAGCGGGTCTTGGAGAAGCTCGGCATGCGGCGTGTCTGCGAGGACTCCGACAGTTGCGATTGGCGCATCGAACGACCGAGTGAGCAGTGCTCGACGCGGCACCCCTGCTGCAATGGCTAGGGCATGGACCGATCCCGCATGCGATTGACCAGGAGTGGACTGACGACGATCGGCCGTGCGCTGGATCTCCAATACAGCTCGAACAGGGCGATCGCTGCGGGGGCACCACTCGCGGCAATGGGCGGCATGGCCATCGCCCTAGCGCTGGGGCGGCCTGCAGGGCCGAGTATCCTTCACGGACTGGCACTCGGTGGAGCGACGTTTGTGGGCTGGGCGGTAGGCCGTGAGGTGGATCCCGACTTCCCTGGCTCAGCAGTGCTGGCCGCGGTACTCTCACTCACCACGACTGCGCTGTTGGGTGCTCCTGCCTTTGCGCTCCTGCTGTGGGCGCTGATCGGCTTGCGCATGCTGAACCGATCCACGGGGCTCCCCGCCGGTGTGCTGGACACAGGCGGCTTTGTGATGCTCTCCTTGGTCAGCGCCTTTCGGTGGGGCACCGCCGTGGCGGCCCTGGCTGCGGCAGTGATATTCGCCGACGGGATGATGGCACCGACCCACCCCGGAGGTCGGCGCGTCACCGCAGCCATGCTGGGTGCTGCGCTGGCGGTGCTCCTCATCGATCATGTGGACCAACCCTTGGCGCTTCCAGCAGCTCCGATCCTGGCCTCCGTTCTGGCGTGCGGACTCTGGCTGAGCTGGACTTCGTTTCGTACAAGCCGCGTGACAAGCGTCGACGACAGGCACGGCCGACCGCTTCGCCTCGGGCGGGTGCGTGCCGCGCAACTCTTCGCCTATCTTGCTGCGGCCCTGGTGGCATGTTCCGTGCCGGGCGAGGGCTTCCGCGCCACAGCGCCCCTGTGGGCGTCAGTCGGCGCACTGGTGGCGCGCGGCTTGCTCCGCCGGACGCCGTCCTAAGCGATCGGTTGGCCCTGAGCGGGCAGACGTGGTATGGTCCCCCCACAGGAGGTGGGCAGGTGTGAGAAGGACCTGGGTGGGTCTCTGGGGGATTCTGGTGTTGGGCGGTTGCGTGGCGTGGGTGGCAGGACTGGGAGTGGCTGCGCATGCGGGGGAGCCTGGCATGACGGTGGGGTTGGGTTCGCTCCCGACCATCGGCTGGACGCACTTCGACGACGGGGGGAACCTCGTCCGTGTGACGGGGCTCAACCTAGCCCTGGGGTACAGCGCGCGCTACTACACGCCAGACGACGGGCTTAGGCCGGACAGGTTCAACAACTACTGGGGTTGGGGTACGTTCGCGCTCATCATCCCCTATCTGGAGTTCGGTTGGCTCTATGCCATCCCCATGGGCGAGGGGCCACAGCTGTTCACCATCGACCTAGGGTTCATCTACATCTTCCCGCGCATCGGCCTTGGGTTCTATTTCTAAACTGACGACCGCGCTGCAACCGGGAGGGACGGGGCTGACCCGTCGCGGCACGGTGTCCACCTGTGGGTGGGCGTCGAAGCCGGCGCACGGCAGTTGCCGATGTGGGGAAGGGGTGCTCGGTGGAGATCAGGAAACACAAAAGGGTGAACGACATGCTGCTCGGGCCGCTCGAGCGGCCGGCGCTTCAGTGGCTGGCAGCGCGCATGCCTGCGTGGGCGTCGCCGGACCTGATGACCGGGATCGGGGCCTTCGCGAGCGTAGCGGTCTTCGCAGGGTATGCCATGGCACACATGGGTGCGTGGGGCCTGTGGATTGTCAACTTCGGACTGCTGCTTAACTGGTTCGGAGACGCGCTGGACGGCACGCTCGCGCGGTACCGCAAGATCGAGCGGCCGAAGTTCGGGTTCTTCATCGATCATACGGTAGATGCGGTGAGCATGTACCTCGTCATCGTGGGGATCGGCGTCTCGCCGTACATGCGGCTCGACATCGCGGCCCTCCTGCTCGTCGGCTATCTCCTCGTTTCCATTCACGTCTACTTACGCACTTGCGTGGACGGCGTGTTCAAGATCGCCTACGGCCGGATCGGCCCCACCGAGATGCGCGTCATCATGATATTGGGGAACACGGCGGTCTTCTTCTGGGGCAATCCTCGATTCAGGCTACCTCTGGTCGGAGTGACAACCGCGATCGACCTGACAGGCGTGGTCGTCGCAGCATCGTTAACAGGGGTGTTCCTGTATGCCTCCTGGCAGGAGGTCGTGCGGTTGTACAAGCCCCCGGGTTAGTCGCCATCGTGGGCCTGTGAGAGGGCGACCTTCTGTGCAGTACCTACCTCAGGAGTACACGCTAGATGTCCAGCTCACACACTTGCCCGGGCGGCACGAGGGTGATCGAGAAGGGAAGCTCCAGGGCGGCCACCTGCTTCTGCGCACGAGCCAGTTCCCTTCGGTAGCGGCTTGAGATGTGAAAGCAGATGAGTTTCCGCTGTACCCGTGCTGCCACGGCGGCCTCGATCGCCTCCTCGAGGGTGGCGTGCTTGTACTCCTTGCGGTCTTCGTCTGCGAGAAACGTCGCCTCGTGGAGCAGGACCTCCGTGTCCTGGATCGGACCCGGCCGCAGTGGCACGGAGTCGCCGCCGTAGGAGACGAGCCGCTGATCATACAACTCGCTGATCTCGTCCCGTCGCCCCGCCTTGACCAAGTCCACGATCTCCCGTTGGGGAAGGCCCCGGTAAGCCTCGCGGAGGCGCTGTCTGCGCTCCACGATGTTGTAGCCGAGCGACTTCTCCCCCTGCGCGTGCACGGTGGGAAACACCTCCACGTGGCGGGGCTGCCTGCCCCCGACGAGCGGAACTCGGTCGCCCGCCCCCAGGGGGACCCATTCCAAATGGTAGCGGAGCCTGCGATTGGTGCGGGAGAAGTACGTGATCAGCTCCGAGATCAGATGGTTTCCGGCTGGGAAGTAGATCTGGAGCTCCTTCTCTCGGTCACCCATCGCGTTGTTCCTGATGTTGATCAAACCGGTGAGTCCGGCGACATGGTCCGCGTGCCCGTGGGACAGGAACACCTTGCGTATGGCAAACGACCTATTCTCGAGAAACGTGCTGGCTCCCTCGCCGCAGTCGAACAGAACTCGGTCGGGGGCGTAGTACGCCCAGGTGGAATAGAGGGCCTTTGAGAACATGGTGAGGTTCACGGGGCCACCAGATCCTTTCCAGAGAAGACGGGGGGTGCTTCCATGCCCAACCGTGCCCACAAAGTGGCGGTCACGTCAGGGATAGCGCCGTCCCTAAGCCGTCTGCCGCGGGCCCATACGAACGCGCCCTCGAGCGTGTGCCCTCCTTGGCGCTGCGCTGGGCGGAACAGGGCCCCTCCATCCCACCCTGCTGCCAACTCTACCCCATCGGCCGGTAGGACCACGAGGTCCGGAGAGAGAGAAGCTGTGGGTCCCTGATACGCACGAGCACCTGCGATCACCTCCGCGATCGCGTGTTGCCCCGAGGGCGTGCGTAGTCCTTCCAGGCTTTGGCCAACACGGTCGGCGAGGGCCGGGATCTCGGCCTCAGTCAGGCGCGCGCCCAGCTCCCGCCCTCGGCGCATCCAGTAGATCCGCCCGGGCGTCAGCGCGTAGGCATGGCTCTCAGGCATCACCCGTGCAGGGCCCATGCCCTGCTCGCGCACATAGAGCAGTTCTTCGTCGGCGAGGAAGGCGTTGAGATCAAGCTCCCATCGAAGATCGCAGAATCCGTGATCCGAAAGCATGAGGAGTTCCGTGTGACGGGGTAGATGGGTGACGAGCTCGGCGATCGTCTCTCCGATCAGCTCGTATAGTCCGCGGAAAGCCTCATGATGGGGGTTCCCCGGGGTTCGGGCTTGGAAGAAGAAGTGATGGAGTCGATCCGTCGCCATGATATGAAGGTGGAACACGACCCACGGTTCTTCGAGCAGTTCGAGCGCCACCCTGCGTTTGTCCTCGACGGCCCGCCGCAGCTCGGCCAGCATGGCTACCGGCTGCCCTGCAAGTCGGGGATCCGGATCGACCAAATACCCAGCAGCGGCGAGGCGTGCGGCCAGCTCTGGGGGATGGGCACCGCGGGCCATGTCGGGCGCAGGGAAACCGGCCACGAGCGCCCCGCGCATTTCCTGAACGGGCCAGGTCAGCGGTACGTTGATCACCACGCATGGGCGGCCTGCCTGCCCCAGTCGGGCCCACCAGGCGGGCACGGCGACATCGCGTGAGCTGAGGACCCGCTGTCGCATGGTTTCTGGAACACGGTCCACGAACCCGTACACCCCGTGATGGCCGGCATCGGTACCGGTAGCGTACGAGGCCCAGGCTACAGAGGAGAGCGGCGGAAGCGTGGAGCGCAAGCGTGCCTCCCCGCCTTCGTCCCACAGAGCGCGGAGGGCGGGCATCCAACCGTCGGCAAGGGCGGCACGGAGCAGGGTGCCCGGGACGCCATCCAGGCTGATCACGCAGACTTTTCTTAGACGGTCTGGGAACATGAAACCTCGAGATTGTGATGATTATACTAGCGCCTCCCGGCACGCGAAAGCTACAATGTGTGCATGCTGGATATCCGTGCGATCCGGGAGGACGCGCAGGGCGTGCTCTCGCGCCTGCGCCGGCGTGACCCGACCCTTGATCTAGACGACGTACTGCGTGCCGACGAACGCCGGCGGGAGCTCATCCGCCGCGTCGAGGATCTGCGCCGGGAGCGCAACGAGGGCTCGCAGGCTGTTGCCGCGCTGCAGGCCGAGGGACGCCGCTCGGACGCACAGGCAAGGATCGAGGAGTTGCGGAGCGTCTCCGCAGAGTTGAAGACGCTTGAGGAGGAGCTCACGTCGGTCGAGAGCAGCCTCCACGATGCACTGCTACGGCTGCCAGCACTCCCGAGCGATGACGTCCCAGACGGGGCTGCAGACGAGAAACTGGTGCTGCGTACCTGGGGCAGCCCTGCCGAGATGCCGTTCACACCGCTGCACCATGTGATCCTGGGCAAGCAGCTTGATCTGCTGGACCTGGAGCGAGCGGCACGTATCGCCGGCAGTCGTTTTCCGCTGTACACCGGCCTGGGCGCCCGGCTGGAGATGGCACTCCTCCAGTGGATGCTCGAACTCCACGTACGGGAGCATGGTTATCGAGCTGTGTTGCCGCCGATCCTGGCCAACCGCGAGGCGTTCCTGGTCTCGGGCCAACTGCCGAAGTTCGAGGAGGACCTCTACAAGTGCGCTGAGGAGGATCTGTACCTGAACCCGACCAGCGAATCTCTGCTGGTCAACCTGCATCGCGGGGAGATCCTCGAGGCCGCCTTGCTCCCCCTTCGTTACGTGGCGTACACGCCATGCTTCCGTCGTGAGGCGGGGACGTACGGGGAAGAGTCGCGGGGCCTGATCCGGATGCACCAGTTCAACAAGGTAGAGCTGTTCCAGTACTGCGTGCCGGAGGACTCCGACGCTCGACTGGAAGAGATCGTGGGGCAGGCAGAGCGGGTCCTGCAACTCCTGGGGCTGTGCTACCGGGTCACCCTCCTCACTGTGCAGGATCTCGCGCAGCAGTCGACGAAGACGGTCGACCTCGAGGTCTGGTTGCCGGGGCAGGGTCGCTACTACGAGGTGTCCTCCTGCTCGAACTGCGGCGACTATCAGGCGCGGCGCGGTGACATCCGCTACCGCGACCCGGCCGACGGGGCCGTTCGTCACGTGCACACGCTCAACGGCTCGGGCCTGGCCACTTCGCGGCTGTTCGCTGCCATCCTGGAGCAGAACCAGGACGAGCACGGCGTTGTACGGCTGCCGCAGGTGCTTGCCGAGCGTCTTGGTGTGGAGGTCCTGAGGTGAAACCGGTGGTCGTCGACGACCTGACGAAGACCTTTGGCCACGTACGCGCGGTGGACGGCATCTCCTTTGAGGTGCGCTCGGGGGAGATCTTCGGGCTGCTTGGCCCCAACGGTGCGGGGAAAACCACGGCCCTGCGGGTACTGGCGGGCCTTATCCGTCCCACTGAAGGACGCGTGCTTGTCTTCGACCACGACGTCGCCGATCGGCCCGCCGAGGTGCGCGCGCAACTGGGGTTCCTGGCTGCGGAGACCGGCCTCTACGAGCGGCTGACGCCCATGGAGACACTGGTTTTCTTCGGTCGCATCTTCGGGTTGTCGGAGCGACAGATCGCCGCTCGGTGCCGCGAGCTTCTGGAGACTCTGGGACTATGGGATCTCAGGCACCGCAGGGTCGGCGTGCTGTCTGTAGGAGAACGCCAGAAACTGTCCTTCGCGCGCTGCATGGTGCACGATCCGCCCCTCCTGATTCTGGACGAACCGACTGCCGGGCTGGATGTCTTCGTGGCGGAGGCGGCCGTCGAGCTGATCCTGGAACTCAGCAGAACTGGCAAGACAGTGCTGCTGTCGACCCACGATATGCACCTGGCAGGGAGACTGTGTGGACGTGTGGGGATCCTTCACCGCGGCCACTTGGCAGCCGTCGGTGAACCGGCGTGCCTGCGTGAAGAACTGGGAGCGGACGACTTGACGGAGGTGTTCTTCCGTGCGATCCGCAGGGCAGGGCTGTCCCCCGAGGAGGCGAACCTTGTCCGCTGACGGGGATCAACCTCAAGGCTATGATGAGCCTTAGGAGGATCAAAGGAGGATCGGCATGAGAAAGCTGCTCGTTGTGCTGGCCATTGTCGCGGTGGCGGGAACCGCCTTCGCGCAAGGCTGGGCCCCGAGGTCGCCGATTTACATCTACGGCAACGACGGGTTCACCTGGGCCAACGGCGTGGTTAGAGGGAGCGGGACGGCTGCGGACCCCTATCTTATCGAAGGATGGGTGATCGAGACGGCCGGATACGACTATGGGATCTACATCGCCAACACGACGGCCCACTTCGTGATCAAGAACTGCCAGATCCGCTACCCGCAGGAGAAGGCGGGGATCTACCTGTCCGCTGTGCGGAACGGGAGGATCGAGGGCACGAGCGTGTACGGCGGCAGGGTGGGGATCCACCTCATGGCCGCCAGCGACATCGTCATCACCGGCAACGCCATCGGTTACTGTGACTATGGTCTGCTGATCGGTGCTGGATCGGAGCGGAACAAGATCTACGGCAACAGCATCATCTCCTGTGGCCTGCCGGCGAGGGATGAAGGACGCAACAACCACTGGCACTACGGAGGTCGCGGGAACTACTGGTCGGACTACCGCGGTGAGGATCGATCGGGAGACGGAATCGGGGATACCATGTACGAGGTAGTCCCAGACCGCTATCCTCTCATGGAGCCTCCAGTACGACTGCCGACGGATGCGGCCCCCATGCGCACGCTTGACCTGCAAAGGGTCTCCGAGCGCGGCATCGTCGCGTTGGCGCCCGGGAGCCTAGTGCGGCTCACCGCAACGGATGTCGGGGTGGGGGGGGACAAGATCCATTACCGCCTAGACGAGGGCACCTGGAGAGTCTACCAGGAGCCGTTCCGGCTGGAGGGCACCGCCAAAGTGCGGATGGAGTACTACGCGGTGGATAAGCTCGGCAACCGCGAGCCGACACGGGCGTTGACCATCTACATGGACATCGAGCCCCCCGTGACGCGCATCGTGGCTGGGGATCCGCACTATCTTGCCGAGGACGGCAAGCTCTGGGCGACCTCGAGGACGGAGTTTACGCTCAAGTCCGAGGATGCGTCGGGGGTGGCGAACATCTTCTTCCGCATCAACGAGGGTCAGTGGAAGGAGTACGTGAGGCCGTTCACGATCCCCGGACCAGAGGGCCCGCATAAGGTCGACTACTACGCCATCGACCTCTACGGGAACCGCGAGGCTGTGCAGAGCGCGATCATCTGGAAGGACGATACCGCGCCGGTGACCGAGGCGGTGGCCAAGGAGGAGGAGAGCCCTTTTGAGCCCGCGGCACCGGTGAACGACGACCCTGAAGCGGAACCTTCTGCAGCAGAGGATCCCGAGCCATCGGTGCCGGCGGACATCTCCTTCCGCGTAAGCCTGACCAAGGGCGAGCTCAAGGAGCTCCACGGCTTTGGAGAGGAGTGGCAGCTCAGTTTCGTGTTGAACGGGGAAGAGACGCCCTTCGATCTTGCGACCTTGCCCCTCGTGGTGTACCGCGGGGAGGCACGTGATCTTGCGCTTACCGTGCGTGCCCAGGAAGTGGACGCACCGGGGAACTCGGGGGAGGCGGTGCTGACGCTCCGCCCCCCCTGGATCGCCGCCACGTATGGGCTCAATCTGGGTATCCTCCCCCCCGACGGAGGGGCTGAGGAGGGTATGGCGCACTGGTGGTTCACTGTGCGTGTGGAGCAGGAGGGGGAGTGAGCGAAACTCTCCTCCTGCTACACAAAGAGCTGCTGCAGGCGGTCCGCGATCGGCGGACCGTCTTGCTGACTGTGCTCTTTCCCCTCATCTTCTACCCCCTGATGTTCTGGGTGATGGGCGCGATGGTTGAGCGCGAGCAGATGAGACTTGCCGATCTCGTCCCGTACGTGCTGCTCGTCGCAGAGGAGCTGGACGACCCCTTGGTGGTCGGCGTCGCGGAGGACCCGCGGCTCGTGGTCCGGGTGATGGCAGATGCCGAACAGGCACTGGCAGCCCAGCGGCGGGCTCAGGCTGATGCCGCACTGGTCATCGGGCGCATAGACGATGCCGGCGAGCTCGGTTATCGCGTGCAGATCCATGTTGACGGGGGTGATCCGCTCGGCCAGGCGGCTCTGGCGCGGCTGCGAGAGGTGCTGCAGGCGCAGCTGCAGGCGATCGTCTCGGATCGACTCGTGGCCCTCGGGGTAGACATGGAGCAGGTGGAACCTCCGTTCTCCCTCGAGGTGATCGACACCGCTGACCGCGCCTCGTTCGCCCAGTTGCTCTTCACAAGGATGCTGCCCTATTTCCTTGTCCTGTCCATCCTATCAGGCGCCATGGGGTTCGGTGCGGAGATCACCGCAGGGGAAAAGGAGCGCGGCACCATATCTACACTTCTCTCGTCGCGGCTCTCCCATCGCCAGATCGTGATGGGCAAGTTCCTGGCCGTCCTCACCGTGGCGCTCGTCTCCACAGTTGTCTCAGGCATCGGCCTTCTCGTAGGCATCCTGGCCTTCGGCGGCGGCATTGGAGGGTTGGGCCTTTCGACGGCAGGCTGGGCGCTTCTGTTGCTTCTTCCGCTGGCCATGGCGCTGTCGGCCATCGTCCTCATCGTGGGAAGCTATGCCCGCACCCAGAAAGAAGCCAGCGCCTATCTGGTGCCTCTGCTCATGATCATCGTGCTGCTCGGCATTTCGCTCATCGTGGGGGTGACCGATCCTGAGGGGATGCAGTTCGCTATCCCCGTGGCCGGTTCGCTCGCCGCAGTGCAACGGGCGCTCGAAGGGAGGCTGACGCTCGGGGAAGCGGGGTGGGCACTCGGCTCGTCGGTGGCCCTGGCCGCTGTGCTGCTAGCGACTGCCGAGCGCGTGTTCCGCTCCGAACGGGTCTTGTTCAGGATGTAGTTCACGGGTTGCCGCGGGGGGCCTCACAAGCCGCGTTCGTGGCGCTTGATGGCCTCCCGGGCACGGCGAGCGTCGTCCTCCTCGATGAGCTTGCGGCGCTTGTCCACCTTGCTGCGCCCCCGGGCCACGGCGAGCTCCAGCTTGGCCAGTCCGCGAGAGGAGAAGTACAAGGACAACGGCACGAGCGTGAAGCCTGACCGGGCCACCAGTCCCGTTAGTCGGGCGATTTCTCTCTTGTTGAGCAACAGCTTGCGTGGCCGCTCCGGGTCGTGACCGTGGTACGAGCTGGGGCCATAGGGCGCGATGTGCATGCCGTGCAGCCAGACCTCGCCGTCTCTGATCCGCGCGTACGCTTCCTCCAGCGACACGCGACCGGCGCGAAGGGACTTGACCTCCGAGCCCATGAGCGCCAGTCCGGCCTCGTAGGTCTCCTCGACCGCGTAATCGCGGCGCGCGCGACGGTTGCGTGCAACAGGACGGATGGGCATCGTGCATGCAGCCTATCCCAGTCGGCTCGGTGCGGCAAGGCGCCAACAGATTGCGGTTCTCGATGCCTGGGAGGAGGTAGCCGCACCGGGAGCATGTCGCAGGAACCCCGCTTGGCACGCCGATCGCCGGCTCGCACACGCGCCCTGCGGATTGCCTCACCGGTTCAGGGCTGCTAGAGTCCCTGCCAAGGGGGGTGGGACCTTGCGTCCTAGGCCAACAAGAAACTTGGCGCTGGAACTCGTGCGTGTGACGGAGGCGGCTGCCATGGCAGCCGGACGGTACATGGGGAGAGGGGACAAGGTCGCGGCCGACCGCGCCGCGGTCGAGGCGATGCGCCTCGTGCTCAGTACCGTGCAGATTGACGGTGTGGTGGTCATCGGCGAAGGGGAGAAGGATGGAGCACCCATGTTGTTCAACGGCGAGCGTGTGGGCACCGGTGACCTGCCGGAGGTCGACGTCGCGGTAGACCCCATCGACGGCACGCGCCCGCTGGCCACCGGCAACCTCAACGCGATCTCGACCGTCGCTATCGCGCCAAGGGGGACGATGTTCGACCCGGGTCCCTTTGTCTACATGGACAAGCTCGCTGTGGGGGGCGCCGCCAAGGGCAAGGTGGACATTGCCGCGCCGGTCGCCCACAACCTTGCGCAGATCGCGAAGGCAAAAGGAGACCGGATCGATGACCTCACGATCGTCATCCTGGACCGGCCTCGGCACGCGGAACTGATCGCGGAGGTACGCCGATGCCGAGCCCGCATCCGGCTCATCTCGGACGGTGACGTTGCCGGCGCACTCATGAGCGCCTGGCCCGAGTCGGGGATCGATGCGCTTCTGGGCATCGGGGGGACGCCCGAGGGTGTGCTCGCCGCATGCGCGCTGCGGTCCATGGGGGGAGAGATCCAGGGGCGCTTGTTCGCGCGCAACGACGAAGAACGTGATCAGGGGCGCTCGCTGGGCTACCGCTTCGATCGAACCCTCACCATGGACGATCTGGTGGCCTCGGACGACGTCTGCTTCGCCGCGACGGGCATCACGGATGGTGAACTCCTGCAGGGGGTTAAGTACTTCGGCGGCGGGGCGCGGACGGACAGCCTGGTCGTGCGGAGTTTCACCGGCACCGTACGGCAGGTACGGGCGAGGCACAGCCTAGCCAAGCTGAACGAGATCAGCCAGATCACCTACTGAAGCTGAGGGCACGGACCCTTGGAGACCGCGCCTCGCGGTGCGACCAGGTAGAAGAGGCCTCCCTCTACACGGGCGGAAGTATGCCACTGATCGCGGCGACCTCGAGGCCACGCTCCCGGAGCGAGGCGAGGAACGGTCGGATCCCGATGGAGTCGCTCGCGGTGTGGCCGGTGATGAGCAGGTTCACCCCGGCACTTCCGTACTCGGCCGCTAGCTTGCGCGCCGCGTGGGGGTGGCAGTGAATGTAGATCACCGTGTCCAGGCCGTGGTCGAAGTAGGCCTTGGCTACCGGGTAGCCTCCGTTCGTGCCCGCCCCGTGGGAGACGGCTGCACGCCCCAGGCGTGCTGACGCGTCCCCCACAACGAGAAACGGCTCTGTCAGCGCAGCCTGGAACTCGACGAAGGACTCATGTAGGTGAGCAATGAGATCCCCTACCGTGGCCGAGGCGGGCGTCTCCGCGACCGCGGTTGCCAACCTGCGGCGCCCGATCTCGTCGAGCGGCGTGTGTACGTTCATGTAGGCGATGTCGAGGGCACGGGCCACCGAGGGCGCGCGATCGTGGTTGGCCATGTGCTGGGAAAGCCGCACATCGTAGGCGAGTTCGTCCACTGCGGCGCGCGCCACCTGCTCGGGCACGCCCGCGGCCACCAACTGGTCTACGTGTCGGTACAGGACTTCGTGATACCGAAGCGCTGCCGAACCACCACACGGATGGTGAGCCAGCACGAGATCGTAGCCCTGCGATGCTGCCAGGATGAGCTCGGGCTCCTTGAGGTCGATCCCTGCAAGCACACGGCGGACGTTCGTGCCAGGACAGTACACTTGGGTGTCGGAGGGGACGCTGTCGAGGTCGGACATCTCCAGAGCAAGGCTCAGGATGCTCTCGGTGGTCACGCTGCTCCCTGCAGTTCCCCGGGCTCACGCACCACGCCGACCAAGTTCGCGATCGAGGGCCACAAGGGCGTGGCTCTTGTCCCCAATGCGCCGCAGTGTGTCCAGGATCTCTGCGGCCGTCTTCTCCTCTTCTACCTGCTCGGCGACGAACCACTGAAGCATCACCTGTGCTGGGTAGTCGCTCTCTGCGACGGCAAGGGCGTAGAGGTCGTGGATGTTGCGTGTGACCTCTTGTTCGTGGGCTAGCGTCTTCTCGAACACGTGCACGGGTGATGTGAACTCGGTGTCCGGCTTCGCGATCGCGTCGAACGCCATCGGCGCCCCGACGTCAGCGAGGTGGTCAAACAGCCGCATGGCATGTTGCAGCTCTTCCTGTGCCTGCAGCTTCATCCAACCCGCGAAACCGGGAAGTGAAGCCGATTCGAAGTAGGCGGCCATGGCCAGGTACAGGTAGCCGGAGTAGATCTCCGCGTTGATCTGCCTGTTGATTGCTTGGACTACACGCGAGGTGTTCAACGGAAGCTCCTTTCGATTGGGAGCATTATCGCCCGCTTCCTCGCTGGGTCAACCGCGTCGCCGAACGGTGCCGCCACTTGTCTTTGGGGTCGCGAACCCCTACGCTTCGCCTCTTGGAGGTGAGCGCCGTGAGGCGTACACAGATCGTCGGGTTGCTGCTTGTGGGATTGTTCGTCGGGGGATGCATGGGGCCGAACCTCGTGATCGAAGGCCCGGGCGGTGAGCTGGCGGTCGTGCTGACCGCGGACGCCGCCTACGATATGTTCCCGGAGGGTGGAGCGATCTGGATTCTCTCCCCTGAGGGGCAACCGATGCACGAGCTGCTCGAGCTGCGGGAGGGGGAGTCGGCCGCCGTCCACGACTGGTCGCCAGATGGGGCTTCCATACTCGTCATCATCAGCAAGGAGGGAGAGTTCGGGTTCCCGGAGGCATGGCGCTTGGTCTCCCTCCCCGTGGATGGATCCGAACCACAGGAGATCTTGGCCTCGGATGAGTTGGTGTCCTCCCCTCGCTATACAGACGATGGAGCGATTCTGTATGTAACAACCGAAGATGAGGAGAACGTCCTCGTGCGGGTCGATCCGCGAACGGGCGAACGCGTAGTCTCGGCTGTGGACGTCGCGTTGTTCCTCCGCGCTGGAGCGCAGACCTACGTGCTGGGGGCGGACGGGCGCCTGCGTACGCTGGACGGGGAAGCGCTCCCGCTGGAGATACGCTGCTCGGAGGCATCCTGCGCGATGGACTTCGCAATTCTGGGAGAGCTGCTGCTCGCCTGCGACAGCGGAGGCCGGTTCATCGCGCTGGTGCTTGAGGACGAGCCACGGCTGCTGCAGCCCGAGGTTGACACCGTACCCACCCTCTACCTTGTGGACCTTCTAGATGATTCAGCGGTACACATTGCCTCCCCTGCTCTCTCTCCCTCGTTCGCGCCGGACAGCAGCGCGCTGGCCTTCGTGGCGGAGCCCCTGGCTGGGGAACGTGGAGTGTTCATCTACGACATCGAGACGCAGATCGTGCGGTCTGTACCGGGTGCAACCGACGCCGTGTGGGTACGCTGGGGTACCTCCGGCATCCTTGCGGCCACAGAACAGGAGGATGGGACCTACCTTCTGCTCCGATGGATAGACGGGGCGTGGACAGGCATCTACCCGCCCGCAGAGTGATGGCCCTCAGGGAGGGACCAACTGCAGACGGCATGGGCCACCCCCAAGGGGGCCACAGCTGGAGTGGCTGTCGTATACTCCAACCATGAGCCCTGGCCTGTTGCCGAGCCTGCGCGTCCGCCCCGGAGAGCTTCCGGGGCGTGTGCTCTTCCCTGGCGATCCGGGACGCGCGGCGGCGATCGCTGACCGCCTCGAGGGCGGTGAGTGTCTGGCTCAGAACAGGGAGTTCCATGTGTACCGGGGCCGCCTCGGCACGGTACCGATAGGCGTGGTGTCCACCGGCGTCGGTGCGCCGGGGGCAGCGCTGGCTGTGGAAGAGGCGATCCGCGCGGGGGCTCGCGTCCTCATCCGTGTGGGGACCGCGGGATCCCTTCAAGACCACATCCAAGACGGCCATCTGGTGGTGGCTTGGGGTGCTGCCCGTTGTGAGGGCACCACCCCGCGTTTGTTGCCCATCGAGTGGCCGGCGCTGTCCGATCCGGAGGTGGCCGAGTCGCTGTGGAAGGAGGCAGAGGCCCAGGGGACCGCCCACCGAGGCGTGGTCGTGACGTTGGACGTCTTCTACCGGGGGTTGCTGGATCTGGGGTTGGAACAGCTCTCCGCTTGTGGAGCCCTTGCGGTGGAGATGGAGTGTGCTTCGCTCTTCTGTGTCGCGAGCCTCCGCAGGGTTGCTGCGGGTGCAGTGCTGGCCATCGACGGCGATGCACGCGCAGCAGCAGCCGGGCGATACGATCCGCACCGCAACATCGTGCAAGGCGGGATCGACCGCGCCATCGCGGCGGCTCTGGAGGCAGCGACCCGTCTGAAGCTGCCTGAACATCACTCCCAGACCGAGCGGGGCACATGACCTCCAGGACACTGCGTCCGTGGCGCCATCGGGTGGCCGCCACAGCGTGCGCCATGGCAGATATGGGGCTTGTGCATGCCTCGTCGGGCAACGTGTCCGTTCGCATTCACGATCTTCTCCTCATCACTCCTAGCGGTGTCCCATACCGCTGGCTCAGGCCTGAACAGGTCATGGCGATGGACGTCGAGCGGGGCGACGTCTTGAACGGATCGGGAGTGCCCTCGAGCGAGTGGCGGATGCACGCGGCGATCTACCGCGCACGGCAAGAGGTTAAGGCCATCGTGCACACCCACTCGCCTTGGGCCACCCGCTGCGCCATCTCGGGCGTGCTGCGGTCGACCTCCGATGAGGCGCGGGTGCTGCTAGGCGAGACGGTGCCTGTCAGCACCCACGCGCCTCCAGGCAGCTGGGAGCTGGCGGAAGCTGTGGCCGCCGCCTTGGGCGTGATGGGCAAGGTGGCACTGGTGGCTCGGCACGGTGCGGTAAGCGTCGGTCGGACACTGAACGAGGCGCTGCTTCTTGCCGAGGCGCTCGAGCAAGCCGCAGGACTCTCCGAGGCTGCTTAGTCCAGTCCAGTTACCCCGCGCTGGTAGGAGCTGGCGCGTGTGTACCCAGACGCGCACCACAACGTGCGCTGCACTCCCGGGGCGACGCGGACCTGCCACCCCAAGAGCCTGTGGATCGCTGTGGCCCGGATGACCGCGCCGCCTTAGAATGGTTCCATGGAGGTGGTGACAGTGAAGACGATACGGTGGTTCATGCTGGTCGCGTCCGTCGTCTGCCTGTGCGCGGTGTGGGCCTCTGCCCAGGGACTTGAGGAGATCGCTGATGCCGGGTATCAGCCCGGATCGCTCAACCCGGGTGACAGTGGACTTGTGCAGCGCGTGCGCCTGCGTGATCAAGATCTGGACAGATACGCAGTCGTGCTTCAGAAGGTATGGGTCGAGAACCTTGGCACGGCAAGGGCCGACGACATCGCATGGGTCCGGATAAGCCTGAACGTCGATGGGCGCCGCACTGTTCTTGCCGAATGGGATGGATTCCCGGCTAGGGTCGAGCACCTGACGGGACCGATAGGTGACCGAACCATCCCCGACGATGGCACCGGCCACCTCGAGGTGCGGGTCGGCACGACATCCCGCGCGGCAGACGGCCGGACGATCCGTACCCGGGTCACGTTTTGGTACGCGGAAGGACCCTTTGGAGATTCAGCTGCCGTGGAGGCCACACACGCTGCGGTGATCCAAGCAGATGCGTTCACCGTTCGGTTGCTGCAAGACTACGAAGGCGGCGTACTGAACCCAGGGGACACGTTTGTCGTTGCGCGGATCGAGGTCATCGACGACGCTGCCGCGAACTTCCAGAGTGTGCTGCTCACCTCCGTTCGGGTCGATGGACCGGGGACGCCACTCGTGCAGGAATGGGTTGTGGACAGCAAACGGGCACCGGCGCGACCGATCCAGATCGATGTGCCGGGAGCTTTCCCGCTTCCGGATGGGGGCCTGCTCGCGGCCCTGGACCGGAGTTCCGGAATCATCGAAGTCCGAGGGAGAGTGGGGTTCGAGCCACCCGACGAGTCGCAGCTTCGACCGACCGTCACGCTCGAACTCCGAGAGGGAGAGGTCTCGCGGGAGTTCACCTTTACCTCACCCGTCACCTTTACTGTTCGGGAAGCAGGCTTCGAGATCCTTGAGAACAAGCTCCTGGCGCGGCCGAGGCAGATCTTCGAACGTCGGTTCCAGGAGATCAACCACTCGACGGTGTTCGCCAAGGACCAGGACCTCAACCAGACCCCGGTCACGATCAACAGCGTTCGTGTTGCCAGCACGGGCACAGCGCAGGATGTCAGCTACATAGAGGTGTGGGACGAGAACAATGTTCTGCTCGGTGTTGCCTATGACTGGGGGGAGATCGAGCTATTGGTGCCCGGCCTGGAGGAGCGGCCGCCACGGGTGTCGGATGGCGGAGAGACCACACTGAGATTCGTGTTTGCGATGGGCGATGGGCTACCGCTTGGTGCATCCCTGCTGACCTGCAAGGAACTGACGGTCAAGGAGATCCATCCAGCGCTCATCACACCTACACGGTTCGAGGGAACCCAGAAGATCTG
>PWTC01000055.1 GCA_003563005.1 Candidatus Acetothermia bacterium | reverse complement strand
TGTTCCGGATGTATGCCCGCTATGCTGAGCGGAAGAGTTGGGAGACGAAGCTCATGGACTCGCACTCCACATCGCTCGGCGGCTATAAGCAAGTCGTGTTCGCGTTGGAGGGGGATGAAGCCTTCGGGCATCTTCGGTTTGAGTCCGGTGTGCACAGGGTGCAACGGGTGCCGGAGACCGAAGCCCAGGGGCGTGTTCACACGTCCACGGCCACGGTGGCCGTGCTCCCTGAGGCCGAGGCCGTCGAGATGGAGCTTGTCCCCGAAGAGCTACGGTTTGAAACGTACCGTGCTGGGGGGCCGGGTGGCCAGCACATGCAAAAGAACGAGACGGCCGTTCGGGTCACACACATCCCCACGGGCATCACGGTCGGCTGTCAGGACGAGCGCTCGCAGCACCGCAACCGCGAGCAAGCGTTGCGGCTGCTACGCGCCCGTCTGTGGGACGCTCGGGAGCGCGAGCGGGCAGCCAGCGTCCAAGAGGCGAGGCGGAGCCAGATCGGCACGGGTGATCGTTCGGAGAAGATCCGCACCTACAACTACCCGCAAGGCCGTGTTACGGACCACCGAATAGGCATCACGTTGCACCAGCTGGAGCAGATCATGGACGGGGAACTGGAGCGCCTGATCGAGCCTCTTCTGGAGGCCGAGGTCGAGCAGGTGCTCGAAAACTGATGGCCCAACGCAGCCCCAGGGGGGCCGCGTTGGGCACGCCAACATGCCGTCCGAGATCGCGGGGCGCGACTGTCAGACCCAGCCGCGCATCCGCATGGCGTCCACCACACGTTGCACGGCGACCATGTAGGCGGCGAGCCGTGTGTCGACATCTTTCTCGTGCGCCATCTCATGAACGGCGTAGAAGGCCGTGGTCATCTTCTCGTCGAGCTTTTCCTGTACTTCCTGCTCGGACCAGTAGAAGTTCATATCGTTCTGCACCTGCTCGAAGTAGGAACAGGTCACGCCACCCGCGTTGCACAGGAAGTCGGGAATCACATAGATCCCCTTCTCGGTCAGGATCGACTCCGCCTCAGGAACGGTCGGTCCGTTGGCCGCTTCGGCCAAAACCTTCACCGAAGGGTGGATCTGTGGCGCGCTCTCGGGCGTGATGGCGTTCTCCAAGGCGGCCGGGATCAGCACGGTCACGTCCTTGTCGATCCACGCGTCGCCGTCCTCCACGAGGTATCCTGCTGCCTGTGCCTGGTTCTTGTCGATGGTGCCGTAGGCGTCGGTGATCGACTGGAGGAACTCCACGTCGATCCCGTCCTCTTTGCTGTAGGCATAGGCTTGTCGGTCGTTCCGATCCCAGCAGGAGACGCACAGGACCTTACCGCCGAGCAGGTCCTTGAAGTACTTAGCGGAATACTGCCCTACGTTGCCAAACCCCTGGACAGATGCAGTTGCCCCGCCTGGGTTGATGCCCAAGACCTTCAGCGTCTCGCGTACGGTGACCACCACGCCGAAACCCGTTGCTGACGAGCGCCCCAGGGAACCCCCGCCGCCGACGGGTTTTCCGGTGATCACGCCTGGGGTATACGCTCCGACGAGCTGGCTGTACTCATCCATCATCCAAACCATCATCTGCGCGTTCGTGCCCACATCGGGAGCAGGGGCATCGGTGCGCGGGCCGAGGTTCTTCCATACGTGTCGAATCCAAGCCCGGCACAGTCGTTCCTTCTCCGATTGCGAGAGCGTCGCTGGATCCACCTTCACTCCGCCTTTTCCCCCACCCAAGGGCAGATCCATCACCGCGCACTTCCAGGTCATCCAAGCGGACAATGCTTTCACCGTGTGGATCGTCTCGTCAGGATGAAAGCGGATGCCGCCCTTGCACGGACCGCGGGCGTCGTTGTACTGAACGCGCCACCCCTGGAAAACCCGGATGGAGCCATCGTCCATGCGCACAGGAAAGTTCAGTTCATACAAACGGAGCGGCTCCCTAAGTACAGCAGTGATCTCAGGGTCAAGGCCCAACGCCTTGGCCAGCCGATCCAGTTGGCTCTGCGCTACCTCGAAGGGGTTGACGGTTTGGGACTGGGACATCTCGGAACCTCCTGTTTACGGGGTGATTGCCCCGGGGAAGCGGGGCGCCGAATGGTCTGGACGCTCGCATCATGGTGCACGGCCGTGCGATTCTACGATGGTCTTCGATGCCGTGCCACCGTGTGTGGCGGGATCGGTCCCGTCAGGAGGGCGCATGTGGCGCACAGGCAGAGGGGAAGTCGCCGACCTCCCACCCGATCTCCACGGATGCTCCATGCCGAGGGAGCAACCTACACATACAGATCATGGAGCAGCATAGGAGAGGACTTGGGCTGGGCGTCGGTCTTGTGGCTGCCGTGGCGCTCGTCACGGGTTTCTTGGTGGCTAGATCGGGAATGGAGGCACAGCTGATGGAACCGCTTGGTGACCGCCCGAAGCTGCCCCTGGATGAGCAGATGACCGGGGGCATCGAAACGGCCACGCTGGCCATGGGGTGCTTCTGGGGTCCGGACGCACGTTTCGGTGTTGTGCCTGGGGTCGTCCGTACGAGGGTCGGCTACGCGGGCGGGGAGATCCCACGGCCTACCTATCACTGTCTCGGAGGGCATGCCGAGACGGTGCAGGTTGACTTCGACCCATCGCAGGTTTCGTTCGCGGAGCTGCTCGAGGTGTTTTTCTCCGGGCACAACGCCTACGCGGTTCCCTACTCAAGCCAGTACAGATCGGTGATATTCTACCACGATGAGGCGCAGCGTCTATCGGCGGAGGGAATGCTGGAGTTTCTGACCGAGCGGCACGGGGCCCGACCTCGGACCGAGCTCGTGCAGTTCTCCAGCTTCACCCGTGCGGAAGATTACCACCAGAAGCATCACCTTCAGCGGTTTCCTGGCCTCATGGAGGAATTGCTTTCCTTGTACTCATCGTTCGAGGCGTTGGTGGACGCGACCGTGGCAGCGCGGCTAAACGGCTACGTGGGAGGCTTGGGTACTCGGAAGCAGCTTGAAACGGAGATCAACTCCCTCGGGCTTTCGGAGGCGGGAGCGCGCTGGTTCCGAAACAGGGTTCGTTGAACGCCTAGCTGCCAGTGCGGGAGCCCGCCCACCGACCCCAACATCAGGTAACGTAGTAGCATGGCCTCCTCGCGGCATTCCGGGTTGCGTATCGATGGTTGGTGCCCAGAACACACCCTTGTCGGGGGTAGAGGGGGCAGGCGGCCACGTCCACATCCCTTGCTAGCATACGCAGTTCCGGCGTGTGTAGGCGACGGCCCCCGCCGGGTATCCTCCGACTCTGCGCCAGAAACGGCCTCAGGGCGCCAGCTGACGTGCTATGGCCAGGACTCCGGGCCCTGCTCTCTGGCGTCGAAGCCGAGTGCGGTATGCGTGACAGGCCGACGTGGTTATGTGGTCCGTTCGCTACGATGCGGGGTGTATGGGGCATCTCCGGACTCTTTCTTCCATGGAGGTGTCTGGCACACGGACACACGAGCATCCGGCTGTGCTCGTGCCGCCAACGCTGGTGGGCCCGCCTGGACTCGAACCAGGGACCTCACGCTTATCAGGCGTGCGCTCTAACCGCCTGAGCTACGGACCCACGCTCTTGGGACTATAGCCACAAGAGACGAGAGGATCAAGCGATGCGCGGATTCTCCCGACTCCGGATCTTGCGGTGAGGCGGGCATGCGGTTCACGGCGACTTGAGTCCGCTTCCGGTCAACACCACGACGACACGTTCTCCTGATTGGAGCACTCCCTCGGTCGCGAGCAGCTCGAGTCCGGCGACTGCCAGTCCCGAGGTCGGCTCGACCCACAGCCCCTCTTCGCATGCGAGGCTTTCCTGGGCCCGCAGGATCTTCGCGTCCTCGACGGCGCACGCCTCGCCTCCCACAGTGCGCAGGGCAGTCAGCACCTCCGCGCCCCGCTCCGGAGATGAAATACGGGTTCCCTCGGCGATCGTGGCCCCCGGGGTGACGGACGTGGGTCGAGGGGATCCCCGTTCATGGGCGTTGGCGATGGGCGCGCAAGCGACGGGCTGGACAAGATGCACCCTTGGCACAGCCGAGATCCAGCCCCATTCGGCCATGTGGAGGAAGCCATAGACGAGTCCCAGAAAGAGTCCTCCTCCGCCTGCGGGGAGGATCAGGTGCTCCGGAGAACGCCAACCATGCTCCTCGGCCAGTTCGTAGGCGAGCGACGTGAGTCCGACGAGGAAGTACGGTGACAGGGTGTGGGACGCGTACGCCAAGCCTGGTTCGCGATCACAATCCTTCAGCACCGCCTCTGTGCAGCGTTCACGCGGGCCGACGACCGTTCTGAGTTCCGCGCCCAGAGCGCGTATCTGGGCCAGTTTGCGTGGGGAAGCCTCCTCGGGGACATAGAGGCGGCCCGTGAGTCCCGCCCGGGCGGCGTAGGCGGCCAAGGCCGCCCCGGCGTTGCCTGATGAATCATCGGCGACGGATCCGTAACCGGCCCACGCCAACACGGAGATGAGCGTGGAGGTACCCCGGTCCTTGAACGAGCCGGTAGGGTTACAGCCCTCGACCTTGAAGGCGAGGTCGAGGCCTAGGCGCGGGCCGATCCGTCGGGAGGGCACAAGAGGGGTGTCCCCCTCGCCCAACGATATCGGTTCGACGCGGGGAAGCATGGGTGCATATCTCCACAGCCCACGTCCTATAAGCCCCTTGCGGGACGGGCGTGGGGACGGAGGGAGGAATACGAGCGGGGCACGGCAGACGTGGCATTGGCGCGCATCCGCTGCGACCTCCTCAGTACGTCCACAACTCGGACAGACCAGGGTCCCCCACTCGGTAGTGTGGGTTGCCATGATCAGCGACCTACCCGTCGGCGTGCGTCCGGATCATGATCGTATAGGGAGTTGCTTGAGGCGTCCCGGGCTGCAGCCTTACGTACCAGTTTCCAGGTAACTCGGGTCTGTAGAGGATGTGAAGCTCCGTGCCTCCGTGGACACGTGCCGTGACCCGCCCGTATGGATCGACCACCTCGAGGGTGCTCGCGCCCGTGGCCAGTTGTACCCTCACGTAGAGTACTTTTCCGGTGTCCAGGTTGAGCCGGTACCAGTCCCAGTCTGACGGGTCCACCCGATGGTCCCGAGCTTCCAGCACTCCGTTGCGGGCGAACTCCACGGAGGGTGCCGTACGCCCAGCCGCGTCGAAAACGCCCTCCCAGGTGACCTGGGTGTCCTCGTCATCATGCTCAACAACCTGGATCACCCGCGGGACGGGTGACCAATCTTGTTCACCGGAGGGTGCGGTCGCCGTCATCAGCCGTACGGAGCCTCCGTGGGTACCGATGGCCTGACGCCAATGGCCCTGTTCCAGGGCTACGTGCATAGTTGAGCCAAGTCCCAGCGCACGCCTGGAGACGAGCAGCTGTCCTGTGTACACAGGGTGCGTAGGGTAGCTCTGGGCCAGCTGCAGGGGCACCCGAAACGAGATCCATCTCCCTGTGAGACCGCGGACGCGGACCATGATCTCTTGAGCGTCACCGCCCGGCCTCGGGATGCACACCGTAAGGTCAAGGACCAGCACATCAACATCACGGGGAAGCTGATCGAAACTGAACTGTGCCTGCTGACCTTCGGCGAGGATCCATTGCCAAGGATCTCCGGCTTCGCCCGTGCATACGAAGTCTCCTGCATAGAGCCAGGAAGCGGCGTTCGCCACCGGCATCGTTGCCGAGAGCAGCAACCCCAAGACCAACCCCTTGCGCCATCCGATACTCATGTTCCCCGCCCCCTTGCGCTTGTTGTGTCATAGTGATGGTGCACCGTGACGGAGTGAGGCCAAATGCAGGCTGACCTGCACAGGCCGGAGCTGGGGGAATGTGCGAGGGCAGCCGAAGGCCCAACGCACCTTACGTGGACGGCTCGATCAGGAGACACATGTCACATCGGCCAGGCACTACCCGGCTGGCCTAGAACAAGGAGAATGCGACGGCCGCGGAACCTGCAAGGGCACAATAGAGCGCAAACCATCGCAGCCGTCGACGGCGCACCGCGATCAGCAGCAGGCGGATCGCGACTAGCCCGGAGAGCATGGCCACAACACCGGCGAAGGCGAGTCCCCATATCTCTGTGTTCGTCAAGCTCCCGCGCGTCGTTGCGGTGGCCAGTTCCCATAGCCCTGCGCCGAGGAGGGCAGGAATTGAGAGGAGAAAGGAGAACCGCGCGGCTGGTATGGGTCTCAGCCCGGTGTTGATCCCGGCGGAGATCGTGACCCCCGAGCGGGAGATCCCCGGTAACAGGGCCACAGCCTGCGCCAGTCCCATGGACAGCGCGTGCCCCGGTGTGGGTGATGTGTCGGTGGCTTGCCGGGCGCGCCTATCGGCAAGCATAAGCGCACTTGCGGTGACGAGCAGCATCCCCCCTGTCAAGCCGGGAGACGCGAACGCTCGCTCCACCGCCGCGCGGACGGTCAGGCCGACGACCACCACGGGCAGGGTTCCGAGGGCGATGAGGGCGACGTACCGTCGCTCCTGGCTGCCTCCACGCGTCAGCGCCAGGGCCAGTTGACTTACCTCCTTTCGGAAGTAAAGGATGACAGCCACGAGTGTGGCCAGGTGCACCACGGCCTCGAGCACGAGGCCGGGAGGCGACCAACCCAGGATCTCTTGGGCGAGGACAAGGTGGCCGGAGCTGCTCACGGGTAGGAACTCGGTTAGCCCTTGGACGAGCCCGAGCAGGGCGAACTCTGCGAGCATCCGGGCGCCCCCTGGGTTACCGCAGGAGCACGAGCGCCAGCAGGGCTGCTGCGCTCAAGCCCGCGAGCACCCACAGCGCCCATGCCGGTCGCCGTCCCTCGGGTTCGCGGGCGGCGGGTCGTACGGTCATGGGGACGGTTTCCTCCTGTAGGACATCGGTCCAGGTGTCGGCGACTCCGTACCGATAGGAAAGCGAAAGGTGCACATCACGCTCGAGCGGTGCGGTAACCCTCATCGGGTCTAGCTGCAGCTGCACAGTTCTCTGCTCCCCCGGATGTAGGACGTCGATGGTGTCCGGGTGGATGGAGTGGGGGGAATCCTTGTCGGCAAGTGCGATGCGGATGTCCTGCGCTGCACGGCGTGAGGTGTTCTCCAATACGAGGATTGCGGAGACGGTGCCGTCTCGGTCGACCTGCGACTTCTCTTGGGCCAAGAGGGTCAGGATTGGCCCGCGCTCAGGTTGTGGGTTCAAAGGCTCAGGATCCGTTGCCGAAACGCGCTCGGCGACGAGCTTGGCGACTGCCGACTCAAGATCCTCCCCGTGCACATCCCGACGGCGAATATTCCCCTCGTGATCGAGCAGGAACAGTGCC
>PWTC01000014.1 GCA_003563005.1 Candidatus Acetothermia bacterium | reverse complement strand
TTTTGAAAACCGTTTTCGATTCGTGGAGGTGCAGCATGCTCAAGCACATAGGAATCGCCCTCACCGTCCTCATCATGGGCGGTCTTTCGGTCGCCGGCCAGGAGCTGGTGTTGTACTCCGCGCGAGCGCAGTCGCTTGTGGACCCGCTCGTGCGCGCGTTCGAGGAGGAAACGGGCATCCGCGTCCTGGTCCGGTACGGGGCTAACGCCCAGCTCGTCGCCCAGCTCCTGGAAGAGGGAACACGAAGCCGGGCCGATCTCTTCTGGGGCTACGAGAACTCCCTGTCGCTGGTCGGCCGCCGCGGGTTGCTGGATGAACTCCCAACTGCGCTGCTCGACTTGCTCGAGCCCGCCTACCGGCCCCATGACGGCCTGTGGGCACCGACGAGCATCCGGGTGCGCACGCTTGCTTACTCCCCGCAGCGGGTGAGCCAGGAAGAGCTCCCCGATAGCGTGCTCGATCTTGTCCATCCTCGCTGGAGAGGGAGGGTCGGCTGGGCACCTACCAACGCAGGCTTCCAGACCTTCGTCACCGGGCTGCGGGTGCTCCTCGGAGAGGAGGCCGCGCTGGCCTGGCTCCAGGCCATGTCCACGAACCAGACCCGCGGCTACCCGAACAACACCTCGCTTCTGCAGGCGATCGCCGCCGGGGAGATCGATGTGGCGCTCGTCAACCACTACTACATGTACCGTCTACGGACCGCCGATCCGGACTACCCCGCCGACCAGGTCCTGTTGGCCCCGGGTGACCCCGGCAACCTCGTCCTGGCCGCGGGCGTGGGGCTGCTCCGCTCGGCCCGCAACCGGGACGCCGCCCTCGAATTCGTGGGGTACATGCTCTCCTCAGAGGGACAGGCCTACTTCGCCGTGGAGACGCACGAATTCCCTGCTGTCCGCGGGGTCCGACCCACAGCGGAACTGGCACCGCTCGCCGAGGACGTGACCCGTCTCGCCCCGGCCGTGGACCTGGGCGCACTCGACGACCTCGTGGGGACGCTGGAACTCCTGCGCCGGGCGGGGGTACTGTAGATCCGATCAGGGAGGAGACGTGGCATCGGTGTCACACCGCTCGTGGCGTCCCCCGACCGCCCTGCTCTTGCCAGGGGCGCTTGCGGCCGCCGCTGCGCTTCTGCCGCTGGGTTACCTGCTGCTGCGTGCCTTGGAGGCCGACTGGGGCACCTTGGCCGACCTCATCTTGCGGCCGCGGAACCTCGTGCTCCTTGGGAACACGCTCGCCTTGACGGCAGGCGTCCTCGCGGTGGACACGGCCATCGCCGTCCCCCTGGCATGGCTGCTGTCGCGCACCGAGCTGGCGGCGCGCAAGTGGCTCACTGTGCTGGCGTTGCTCCCGCTCGCGGTGCCAGGCTATGTCATGGCCACCGCGCTCCTCGGCTTGGGAGGACAACACGGGGTGCTCGCTCGGACGCTCGGGGTTCAGATCGCGCGCCCGTCGGGCTACTGGGGAGCGCTGGCCTGCATCGCGTTGTACACGTTCCCCTACGTATTCTTGAACACGCGCACCGCACTGCTCGGTATGGACGCGAACCTCGAGGAGGCCGCTCGCTCGCTCGGATGCACGCCGCGGGAGGCGGTCCGCCGCGCGGTCCTGCCGCAGCTTCGTCCTGCCCTCCTTGCGTCGTGGCTTGTCGTGGGTCTCTACACCCTGGGCGACTTCGGCGCGGTGAGCCTGATGCGCTATGAGACGTACAGCTACGCGATCTACCTTCAGTACGCGGGTGCATTCGACCGCACCTACGCCGCGTGGCTCGCCCTGTTGCTCCTAGGCCTGGCCCTGGTGCTGATCCTGATCCAGGGTGGTCTGCTGCGAGGAAGATCGTTCCACCGAACGGGGCCCGGCAGTACACGGCACTCGGCCCACGTCCCCCTGGGGCGCTGGCGGTTCGCCGCCTGGGGTTATCTCGCGCTGGTGTACGGTCTGTCGCTGGCACTCCCCATCGGAACCCTCGCCTACTGGCTGCTGCAACGGCCGCTCGCCCCGCAGACCGGGCGGCTTCTCGAGAGCGCCTCGGGAGCACTGTCCGTCGCCCTGCCGGCAGCGGCGGCGGCAGCCTTGTTGGCCGTGCCGCTGGCGTATCTCGTGTCACGCAAGCCGGGGCGGGCTACTGGAGTCTTGGAGGGTGCGGCGTATATGGGATACGCCACGCCGCCGTTCGCCTTCGGGCTTGGTTGGGTGTTCTTCGGCCTCCGCGGCCTGCCGTGGTTCTACCAGACCCTCCCGCTCCTTGTCATCGCCCTGGCACTGCATTTCCTGGCCCTGGCCGTCGGACCGGTGAGGAGCGCCCTGGCGCAGGCCCCGCCGCGATTGGAGGAGGCCGCGCGCGCGCTCGGATACGGGCCGGTGCGGGCGTTCGCCCGGGCGACGCTCCCCCTGATCGTCCGCGGCACGGTCGCGGGCGCCGCGCTCGTGTTCCTGCTGGCGATGAAAGAGCTTCCCATCACGTTTCTTCTGTCACCCCCGGGCTTCTCGACCCTCGCCACGCAGGTGTTCTCGTATACGAGCGAGGCCCTGTTCGCCCAGGCCGCCCCGTTCGCGCTGGCCATCGTGGCCCTCTCGGTACCGTTCGTGGGTCTGCTGCTTCGCAGGGAGGTGGCACGTTGAGCCTGCTCAGTGTGCGCAGTCTGCGCAAAGCGTTCGCCGAGACCCCGGTGATCGCGGACGTTTCCTTCGACGTCGGGGAAGGACAGGCGTTCGCTCTGGTGGGGCCGTCGGGATGCGGCAAGACGACCACGCTGAGGCTCATCGCTGGCTTCGAGCGCCCGGATGCCGGACATGTTCGGCTCCGGGGCCAGGACATCACCGCACTTCCCCCCGAGCAGAGGGGGGTGGGGTTCGTGTTCCAGGACTATGCGCTGTTTCCGCATCTCACCGTGGAAGCTAACGTGGCCTTCGGCCTAAGGCGGTTGCCGCGGCGCCCTCGGCAGGAACGTGTACTCGAGGTGTTGAGCTTGGTCGGGCTGGCGGGGCTGTGGTCGCGCCATCCGCACGAACTCTCAGGAGGACAGATGCAGCGCGTCGCCCTCGCCCGAGCGCTTGCGCCGCAGCCGCACGTGGTGCTCCTTGACGAACCGTTCAACAGCCTTGACGCGGGACTGCGAGAGACGACCCGCCAGGATGTTCGCACGCTGCTCCACCGGGCAGGGACTACTTCCATGCTGGTGACACACGACCAGGAAGAAGCCCTGGGGTTCGCCGACGTTCTCGGCGTCATGCAAGGGGGACGCCTGGAGCAGATCGGCACGCCAAGCGAGGTGTATGCCCGCCCTCGCACGGCGTTCGTGGCGCAGTTCCTGGGACGGGCCAATGTGCTCGCCGGGCGGGCGGAGGGAACGTCCGCCATCACCGCCGTGGGCACCGTCCAACTCGATGGCCAAGCCTGGGGAGAGGTGCAGCTCGCTCTTCGACCGGAGTCCGTGGAACTCGTTCGCGGTGGAGACTGGACCCTGTCGGGTCGGGAGTACCGGGGGCATCACCTCATCCTCCGACTGCATCGCGATGAGCAGAGGCTCACCGTACGCGCGGAAGCCCCCTGCCCCTTCGTAGAAGGGGACCTCGTACGGCCCGTACCACGCGGGCGCGCGGTTCCGCTCGAGGATGGGTGCGACGGAACCCCCAACCGATGCAGTCCGACCATGCCTTCACCGCAAGCCCATGACCCTGCCAGGAGCATGGCGGGGTCTGGGGCACCCACCAGATGCGGGCGGCGCTGAACGCGCCGCCCGCATCTGGTGCGCCCAGTGTTCAGGCGCTCATGGCAACACTAGGGCGGATTGCCCCCCGTGCTCAACATCACGGGCGAACGACCAGCAGATGGAAGCTGCCATCCACCCGGTTGCCGTCCTTGTCGAACACGTAGACGATCAGCGTGTCGCTGGTATGGCCGTGCCTCGGCCCCGGTATGATGGAAATGGTCTGCGGCTCGGACATGCTCTGCGTGCTCGTGGCCACCACCACGAGATCCGCCACATCCTGGGCGAAGCGAATGCGATACACACCCTGCGTTGTACGGGTGGCGCTCACGACGTCGGGAGAGGCCCAGGCCCTCCCATCGGTCAGGATGCGGGCTGTAAGAGCCGGACGGGGGATCGACTCCCCGGCGCCGATCACGGTCAGACAGAAGCTGCCGTCCGCCTTGTTGCCGTTCTTGTCGAACACGTGGACGGTGACCGTGTCTCTGGGATCGCCGTATCTGGGACCTGAGATGATGGAGATGGCATGCGGCTCGGACATGCTCTGCGTGCTGGTGGCTACCGTGACCTGATCGGCCACCTCACGGCTGAAGCGGATCCGGTACGTGCCGGGCGCGGTGCGGGTGGCGCTCACGACGTCCGGGGAGGCGAGTGCCCGGCCGTCCGTTGTGATGCTGGCCGCAAGCGCCGGGCGGGAAATCGCCTCGCCAGCGCCGATCAGGGCCAAGTGGAAGCTGGCGTCCACTCTGTTGCCGTTCTTGTCGAACACGTAGACCAGAAGCGTGTCCCTCGGATAGCCGTGCCGCGGTCCGGCGAAGATGGAGATGCTGTGCGGCTCGGACGAGCTCTGCGTGCTGGTGGCTACCGTGACGAAGTCGGCCACCTCGAGCCGGAACTGGATCCGGTATGTGCCCGGCGCGGTACGGGTGGCGCTCACGACATCGGGGGAAGTCAGGGCCCTACCGTCAGCAGTGATGCGGGCGGTGAGCCCGGTACGCGAGGGATCTGGAGGGGGGTCGAACGGTGTTCCCTGAGACACCGCGAACTCCCTGCCGGCGATGGTCAGGGTGCAGGTCCGCTGTCCAATCCCTAAGAAGGGAGCTGCCGACACGGTGACTGTCCCCCAGCCGATCCCGCTCGACGGGCTGACGGTCACCCAGTCACAGGGGCTCATCGCCGCCCACGAACAGCTCGGAGACGCGCTGACGGAGACTGCGAAGCTCCCGCCTGCGTGCTCGAAGGAATGGCTGGTGGGGCTGATCGCATAGGTGCAGTGCTGCGGTGCGAACTCGACGTGGACGGGATGCCAGCCCCCGCTTTGGATGCTCACAAGGCGCTCCACGTCAGCATAGCCGGGCAGACTGACACGGACGGTGTACGTCCCGGATGGTAGTGACGCCGTGGCTGGTGTCGGTCCGAGCTCGCGAACCATGTCCCCCCGCAATGCGAACACGTAGCCCCCTGGCGGGGTGGACGTCACGTGCAGTGTCCCCATGCCCGTCGGATCCCCCACGGAGAAGGTCGTCTGGGCGACCGCGGCGTGGTTGCAGTAAAGGGTAACTGTGCGCTGTCCGGATGGGGGGCCCACCGTCCCGCTCACCCTCACCGTCACCCCGGGAAGGAGCGCGGGAAGCGCGGTGTCGACGTAGGTGTGGTCCGGCTTGGTCACGCGGAAGAACGCCGTGGCGCACGGTGTCGGAGAGGAGATCGAGAACACGATCGTCTCTCCCACCGCGTACACCGCCTTGTCCGTGGTGATGCTGGCAGCGAACACCGGACCGCCCCCGAGGGTGACCTCGATGGTTCCACAGGCAAACGTGGTCTGGCCCGGCGCGGGCACGTTCGTCTGACCAGTGTGTCCTAGAATCGTGTGCTCGACGCGCACGGTGTCGGGACGCTGCGGGTGGGTGAAGTTGATCGTGAACCGCCCGAAGGTCAGTGTCTGGTTCAAGTTGTACGTCCAGAACACATGCCCGCCGGCTATAAGATGGACCCTCGTGATGGTGATGTGGGCGCAGCTGCTGTTCGTCACGATCACCTGGCCCGTCGTGGTCGCCGCAGCGCCCAAAGAGAAAGCTGTCAACACCACCAGCAACGCCCAGAGAGCGTGCCCGATGAACTTCCCTCGCTTGCCTTGCATGCAAACCGCCTCCCAGTATGTGATGGCTTTGCTGTTCCCGGTCATTCGCTCCTCTCTCCTTCTCACCTCCTGCGTGTCGTGCCCGTCGGACCAGGCGTGACACGCGCTTGCACGTCCATCATACACCCGTCTCCCGCCTGAGGATTCATGAGAGCAGGAACTTGCGTCCAACTGATGTTCATTTCACGTGCTCATCATCCTCCCGCCGTGTTCCTTCGACTGCTCAAGAGGCCGATCTTCCGTGAGGGGAGGTCAGTTCGTGTCATCCCCGGATTTGCCTATCCCTATCCGTTCACCTTGCGCTCTGGGAATGCGGGGAGGCCTCTGGGCCTCCCCGCCGGTATTCCCTTCCTTACGCAAGTGTCGCTAGGGCATGCTACTTCCCCAAGCGCACCATGGTTGCTAGCCGCCGTCTTGGGTCACGATGAAGCTGTAGCCGGCGATGTTCAGTGTGCACGTACGCGACGTGCGCCCGCGGTTCGCGCTCACCGTCACGGTGACGCTGCCGCTGCCCGAACCGCTGGTCGGGCTGACGGTGACCCAGGCACACGGACTTACGGCCGTCCACGGGCAGACCCGCAGCGTGGTGCTTATCTGGACGGTCACCGTGCCACCGCGAGCCGAGAAGTGCGCGCTGGTGGGCGAGATCGCGTCCACGCAGCCTGTGGCGCATGGCCTCTGATGGACGGTCAGCGTCGCCGTCCAGTTGGTGCCGGAGAAGGTGATCGTCCCCGTCCTCGTCTGCCCCGTGCCGTTCGAGTCGGCGCTTGCCCAGACCACGGCGCTTCCCGTGCCGCTGGTCGGGCTCACCGTGAGCCAGGCTGCGCTGCTCTGCGCCGTCCACGGGCACCCAGGTTGCGTGGTCAGTTGCACCGCCGTCCGCCCTCCGCACTCGGGCGCGACCCAGCTGGTCGGGGCGATCGCGTACGTGCAAGTCGGGGTGCACGGCCTCTGGTGGACGGTCAGTGTCGCCGTCCAGTTGGCGCCGGAGAAGGTGACCGTTCCCGTCCTCGTCTGCCCCGTGTCGTTTGAGGTGGCGCTCACCCGCACGATGTAGCTCCCTGTGCCGCTGGTCGGGCTCACCGTGAGCCAGGCTGCGCTGCTCTGCGCCGTCCACGGGCACCCAGGTTGCGTGGTCAGTTGCACCGCCGTCCGCCCTCCGCACTCCGGCGCGACCCAGCTGGTCGGTTCGATCGCGTACGTGCAGCGCGGATGGTCAACTGGTCGAGGCCCTGGACCGCAGGTGTAGAATTTCCAGGGACAGCGGCGTGCAGGAGTCAACGCCCCGGTCACCGCCACCTCCCACCTACAGCCCCAGACCGCTGCCTCCTGGTCCTTGTCCACCTCTGTGGATGCGGGGACGCAGAACCCCATCCTTCTCGTCTCCCCCGGCATGATCCCGCAGGTGCTCGGTGGAGCGTGCCACTGCCACACGTCGCCATCGGGCCAGTTCAGCAACCAGCCCGGGGGCCCCCA
>PWTC01000104.1 GCA_003563005.1 Candidatus Acetothermia bacterium | reverse complement strand
GGCGGGCATCAGGACATGGAGCGCACGATCGCCGGCCTGCGGATCGTAGACCGTGGCTTCGTGCCGAGTTTCGCCGGGGTGCGATGATGGAAGCCAGGCTTCGCGCTGCCTTCCGTGACCACACGGGGACGCGTGGTGTCCCCGCAGAGAGGTGCAGCTACGTAGCGATGGGGCTGAGCTGTTGATGGGGGTGAACGTTCGATGAACACTGGGATGAGATGGCCTCTTGTGCTGTTGATGACGATGTTCCTGGTAGTTGCTGGTGGAGCCCAGGGAGCATCGAGGCAGGCGGAGATCGTGGCACCGCGTCCGGGAGGGGAGCTGCCCTTCGGCGGTGTCATCGAGATCGCGCTCAAAGGCCTGACGGCACGTGATGCGGTTGCGATGGTCGTGCAAGGCTGGTCGCATCCGGTGAACCGTGAGCTGGACAGGCGGCCGATCACCCGGTGCGATGGGTCGTACTTCGTCCACGTGGTGGAGAGCCCGGCCCTGCGCGATGACCAATGCGCGGCCTTTATGTGGACGGACCGGGCGGCCGGTGAGGCCAAACTCTGGGTGCGCTGGAGTCACAGGCCCGAGGGCTTCGTCGATGGCGAGCACATGGTGCGGATTGAGATCTACGTCGAGCCGACCGACGCCCCTCTGGGACGTTGGAACGAGACGGGTTGGCATCTGCTGAGCATGGCGCCTCGAACCGTCACACCTGACCCGCCACCTCCCCCACCTGAACCGGAGTTGTCCGCGCGCTTCGTGGAGCTGGTTCCGGGAAGGGAGTTTGAGCTTGGCAGTCAGGTCGAGGTCGAGGGCCGCGTCCTTCACGCTTCGCTCCCGGTGGAGGTAAGGTTGGAGGTGGGCGCCGGACACGTTCCCGACAACTGGCACACAGTCGACCAGGGACGGTTCGACAAGGCACGGTTCTCGCTGGTGTGGGACACGGATGAGCTTCTGGCCAGCCGGGCACCCCGCGCCGGGGTGTACCAACTGCGGGGCCGGGTCGAGGATGCCGATGGAGATATCGCCTACACGGAGCCTGTACGTGTCGTGTTGGTCGACCCTCCGGCCCCTTCGCTGAGCCTTCTCGTCGATGGTCAGGTCGTGACGGAGGTCCGCGTCGACGCCCGCCAACCCGTCCAGTTCGGACTGCGCACCGAGCCTGAAGGCAGAGAGGACTACTGGGCCTCGTTCCATTGGGATCTCGGCGACGGCAACGAATCGCACGAGATGTGGCCCATGCACGCCTTCACCAAAGAGGGCACCTACGAGGTGCTCCTGACCGCGTGGACCGAGCCAGGGCACAGCGGTCGGGCGACCTCCGCACGCGTGCAGGTACGTGTGCGCGAGCGGCCGGTTCTCTCTATGCACCGCGAGATCTGGGGGTATCCCGTTCCCCAGAGCGACAGTACTAGTGTGCTCCCCGGGTTCACGGTGCACGTGCGCCTTCAGATCAAGACCCTGGATGCGCTGGTGGGCCTAGGGATCACCGAGGTCGCCCCGGCAGGCTGGCAGATCGAGGATCTGACCGAGATCCTCGATCCGAAGCTCGAGGTGCTCACGACGCCCAGCGCTGCCGGCAACCGCATGACCTGGATCATCACCTCCCGTGAACCGGCCTTGAGGGCGGGGACGGAGATCTCCATTCAGTACACGCTGCATGTCCCTGCGACAGCCAAGCTCGACCGGGCCAGTCTGAGCGGCGCGGTACACGTGCGGCTCGATGCGAAGCGCGAGGTCAACCTGAGCGTTGCTGGGGCATCGGAAGTGAAGGTGCTTGCGGCGCTTCCGGTGTGCGTGGCCATCGCCTACCTGGAGAAGGCTGGTCCGGACGAGGGCCTGCGGCTGAGGGCACCTGCGGTGGGCGACAACTACCTCATCTCCCCCGAGCAGATCGCGATCGCCAGGGATCTGATCGGACGTGAGGTGCCGCACACGAGCGGTGCCACCATGACTGCGGAGACATATTTGCGGCTGCGGGCCTACCTGGAAGGAGAGGTGCCCGTCACCGCTTGCGGAGGCGAGTAACGCGAGCGACGCGTCGAACAGAGCGGGCCGAGACACGTGCTGGCGCCGTGTCGAGGCCCGCTCTTGTCTCCTACAACGAGCACAAGGGGTCAGAGCTTTAGTTTTGGTGTCGTTTGTCCCCTCGAAGGGTCACCTGACCAGGCAACGGGACAGGCGACACCAAAACTAAAGCTCTGACCCCTCTGCATGTGGGGAGAGGAGTTCGCGGTAGAGGGCAACGAGTTGCTCCCGTACGGTCCAGCGGTCGAACTGAGTGATGAGTTCGCGCGAAATCGCCTGGGCTTCGGCACGGAAGGATGGGTCGCCCGAGAGTCGTTCGAGCAGCGCAGCGAATCCGGGCACGTCCTCGGCGGCGAGGTAGGGGTGCGTGTAGAGGCGCCGGTACTCGGGAAGGTCCCGGAACACGACTGGCAGACCTGTGGCGGCCGCCTCAAGCGGGGCGAGCGGGCAGTTCTCCTGGTAACTAGGAAACAACAGCACATCCGCTGCGTTGTAGACTGCCGGCATGTCCTCGAGCGAGAGCATGCCCAGGAAGGTGACATGGGGGCCTGCCCGAGCGATGCGCCGGTTCAGTCGGCCAACCCCCTCGGTCATCATCCCAAACGGTCGTCCCCCGGCCCACAGGAAACGGAGTTTGGGTAGGGCCTCTGCCACGGCGAGGAAGTCCTCCACCCCTTTGCGTCCCTCGAGTTGCCCCACGCCGAGCACCACGAATGCCTCCTCGGGGATCCCCAGGCGTTTGCGGAACGCCATTCGGAGCTCCTCCGAGGGTGCGAATCGCTCCACGTTGATCGGGTTCGGTATGCGTCGGACGGCGGTACGGGCACCGACCGCGCGGATGGCGTCCTCCACGGTGGGGGATATGGCGATGCAGACGCTGGCGAAGGCGTAGGCGCGCCGCAGATACCAGCGCACAAACGGCATCAAGAGGCGCGAGGCCGGAAGCGAACCTACGATCGAATCCGGGATCACGTGCACGGTGAACACGCGACGGCCGCGGTAGCGGAGTCCCTTCCAGAAGTAGTAGGGGCCATAGGTGTGCGCGTGCATGACATCGCCGCGGCCTTCGTTGTTGATCACCACCTCGACGTCATCCTTGGCCCTGAGGAGGTCCACGCAGTCGACGAAGGCCGTGTGGACTCCCTGCCCCTGGACCATGTAGGCGGTCTCGGACACGACATGGACCCGCAGCTTGTTGGCCACGGCGGGCAGCATACCCGTCAGGGAGGGTGATGCAACCGGGCTGGCCCTGTGAGCGGGCCGACATGCGCTAGGCTACACTGGTGGCATGGAACGGCGCACGGTCCTTGACCTCTCGCGGGACGAACTGGCAGCGACGCTCGCCGCTTGGGGCGAGCCTGCGTATCGTGGGAGGCAGGTGTGGGAATGGATCTGGGAGCACCTGGTCGACGACTACAGCGCGATGACCAACCTACCGGCGCCGCTCCGCAAGCGGCTTGAGCAGGCACTCCCCTTGGTCGTCCCCGAGGCGGGAGGCATGCAGCTCGATGCCGATGAGGGTACGGAGAAGGTGTTGCTGACCCTCTCCGACGGGGAGGCGATCGAGACGGTGCTCATGCGCGAGGGGGAACGGCGCACCGTCTGCGTCTCCACGCAGGTCGGGTGCCCTTTGGGTTGTCGCTTCTGTGCCACCGGGACGCGTGGGTACTCCCGCGACCTGAGCGCCGGGGAGATCGCATCTCAGGTGCTCCACTTCGCGCGGCGCCTGGCGACCTCGGGCCAGCGGGTGACCCACGTGGTGTTCATGGGGATGGGCGAGCCGCTACTGAACTACGATGCCACGCTCAAGGCGATCCGCATGCTGCACGAGCCGCAGGGGTTGGGGATCGGCGCGCGGCGGATCACCGTATCGACCATCGGGGTCGTGCCCGGCATCCGCAGGTTGGCCGGCGAGGGATTGGAGCTCGGGCTTGCCATTTCCCTGCACGCGGCCGATGACCGCACGCGCATGAAGCTCGTGCCGGCGGGAAGGCGCTGGAGCTTGCGCTCGGTGCTCGCTGCGGCCGAAGGCTATGCGCGCGTGACCGGACGGCGCGTGACCTACGAGTACGTACTCCTCTCGGGGGTGAACGACGGGCCGCCCCAAGCACGGGCGCTCGTGCGGGTCCTTCGAGGAAGGCTGGCACACGTGAACCTCATCCCGTTCAACCCGGCACCCGGACTCCCCTTCCAGCGGCCGAGCTTGGTGGCGGTGGACCTGTTCCGCAGGATCTTGGTGGAGGGAGGGGTGGACGCGACGGTCCGCTATTCCCGAGGAACGAAGATCCTCGCCGGCTGCGGTCAGCTACGCGGACGCACCCCGGCCTAGGGCACGCCCGCTGGCGAAGGGTAGTCACTAACAGGTTGGCCCGAAAGCACGCATAAGCCATGATGTGGACGATGAAGGCATGCAGTAACGTCAAATCGACGTTTGCATCTGTTAGAAGGTGCAGGCACAAGCATAAGGAGGTTGAACGTTTCCGAAGGATGTGGTAGCATGTGTGAAAGGCATGAAGGGGGTGAACCGAATGCAAATGCTGCGACGTGTTAGGTGGTTGCTGCTGGTGCTGATCCTCGTACCCGGACTCATGGCACTGACGGGGTGCGATCTGGAGGTCGAGGAGCCGGTTGACGACCCTCCTCCGGTTGAAGAACCGATCATGCCCTAGCCGTCCCCGGACGAGACTGGAGAAGGCGGCCCGCTTCGCGGGCCGCCTCTTCTCCGGGTGCCTACCGAGATGAGCCGTGACCCTGATCCCTGCGTGGGTTGAAGAGGTCGCATGACCCTCCAGGGCGAACTCCGCCCAGGTTGCGCAGAGGCCTTCATGTCGGGGAGCGGACACCCTACAATAGGTGTGCAGATGCATGAGCAGGGGGGGGGATATGCGACGCGCGATCCTGCTTGGGGTGGTGCTCGTCCTGGGGTGGAGCATGGGCGTGGCGGCGCAGGTGGAGTTCGGTGCAGGGATCAAGTTGGCAGCGGACACACCTTTCTTGATCGCCCAGGCGCGGTGGGGGGCGTGGGCGGTGGAGCCGGGGTTCGGGTTCAGCTTTTTGCGGGTCGCTGAGGGACGCAAGTCGGCCCTGTGGTACAGCGGACATGTGAAGTACTACCCCTGGCGGGAACTGGTGGTGACCCCGTACGTCGGAGCAGGAGCGATGGGGTTCGCCATGCACCTCTCCTATCTAGGGGAGGTGCTTGGACGAGCGACCGGTCAGGCCGGCGAGCTCATCGTGGGCGGGGAGATCACCGTGGACGCGTGGGGCTCTTCCTTGCAGACCTTTGCTGGCATCGGTTGGACGTTCACGAGCGTCATGACGTTCGACTTCCTCGAAGAGGAGTTCGTGGGGCGGCATGTCGCCGAGGGGCTCGGAAGCTACCACCTGGGCCTTCGTGTCGATTTCTGACCGGACGGGGAGCGTCGCCTGAGCGGTTTGCCTTTGTCGGCGGCCGGGTGTACAAAGCGCTCGTTCAAGTGCGCGCCTCAACGCGGGAGTGCCGAACCACAAGGCGAGGACCCCGCGCGGCGGTGCCTGAGCAAGGGTTAGGAGGCAGATGATGAAGAACGCCTTTGTGGTGTCTGTGTGCTTGTTGGGGGCATTCGCGATGCTCGGAGCGGCCCAGGTTAGGGAGACCGAGCCCAACGATGGGCTGCTGCTGGCCAACCCTCTGGGGATCCTGAGCGAGGCGGGGCTGCACGTGACCGGCTCGATCGATCCGGCCGGAGATCTGGATTTCTTCAGCTTCACCGTCCCCGAGGGATTCGAGGGTATCGTGGAGCTGGTCGCCTCCGGACCGCTGGGCGGGGATGCGGCGCTTGTGCTGTATGGCTTTGTCGAGGCGCTGGATAGGATCGCGCCGATCGAGTCGAGCTCCTATGGGAAAACGACGCCCTACGGCCTGATCTTCATGCGCGTTGACCCAGGGGAGTATTTCGTCCGCCTAGGCACCTGGGAGGTGGAGAAAACGCTCGCCAGCTATGACCTCAAAATCCACCGTTGGGAGAGCAGCGATCTCGGCGAGTTGGTCATGGGAGGGGCGCTCCAGGTCGAAGACACGATCGAGGCCGGGGGATTGGACGCCTTCATGTTCACGCTGTCCGAGCCTGCGCTGGTCGTCTTTGAGACGAGCGGCGAGGCCGAGGGCGATTCCGTGATCCTGTTGTTCGGAGCGGACGGGAAGCTTTCCGAGCTGGACATCGACAGCGGAGAGGGTACCTGGAGTCGGTTGGCGGTGTCGCTCGAGGCGGGTGAGCACACACTGGCCGTCCTCGGCTTCTTCGAAGACGATGCGTTCCCCTACTCTCTGAGCGTCAGTGCCGAGGCGCGGCCGCGGACGGTGCAGGAGGTCGAACCGAACGACACGCTGGAACAGGCGATGCCAGTTGGCGCGCCGGTGGTGTGGGTGCTGGGCGAGATCGCGCGGCCTTTCGATGTCGATTACTACGCCTTTGACCTTGACACCGCCAGGACGGTGAGGATCGAGACCACGGGGCAAGACGGCGACAGCGTGCTTTACTTGTTCGACGAGGACGAGACGCAGATTGCCTACGACGATGACGGCGGCAGGGGCTACTGGAGCCTGATCGTCATCGACCTCGAGCCCGGCCGCTATTTCGTGCGCGTGGAGGGCTACAGCGACGATACGTTCGCGTATACGCTCAAGATCGAGTAACGCGCCGCCGCTTCAGGGATCGCCGACGGCCCCGCCCTGTGCCGGGGCCGTTGGCTTTCACACAGCACCAGGGTGGGTCACTGAGGACACGCCCCGCGCTCCTCGTCTTCCCTCCCCCCTCGTTCGCCTGGAGCTTGACCTCCCCCGCGCTCCTTGTATTCCCTCCCCCCGGCGTATTCCTTCTCTTTCCCCTCCCCCGCGCGGGAGGGGATGAAGGGGAGGGGGGCGGAACAGGGTTCGAAAGCTGCCTGCTGGAGAGTCTCCGTCACCCCCACCCTCCCCCCCTCAAGGCGGAGGAAGAATAGGGTTGGCCACCGGCCGCCCCGCTCAAGCCACGCTCCTGATGGGCGTGAAGTTCGCCGCTCGAGGTGACGCCTGTCCCCCGCGGGGGTATGCGGACACTTGGCCGGGAGGGCGCTTGCATGGTTAGATAGCCTGTACAGCTACAGACCGAGGGGGGTTGCATGATGAACGGGTGGGAGAACAGGATCCGCAGAGCCAGGCCTTTGCGCACTGCCTGTGGGGGACTGCTGTTGGGGCTAGTTTTGTCCGTGTCCGCGGCGGCCCCGGGCTGCGCGCAGGCCGTGCTCGGTTCCCTGGGCGAACCGCTGCCGATCGCGGAGCACTGGCGGCAAGACTGGTTCATGCAAAACAGCTTCTACGTCT
>PWTC01000143.1 GCA_003563005.1 Candidatus Acetothermia bacterium | reverse complement strand
TCGTGGTGGGATGCGGACCGGGCCAAGCGGGCCACGCGCAACGCGATCGTGTTGTGGACCCTCCTTCTGGCGGCGCTGATGGCCCTGGTGCTGCTGCAAGCGCGGATTGCCGTGTAGTCAACGCGCACCGCCTTTTGCTTGCGTGACCGTGCTCTGCCCCGTCGCGCTGTCATTCAGAGGAGCGGATAGCCCACCGCATAGCCGTTGCCCAAGGCGGAGGTCACCGCGTGGCCCGCCGAGCGCAGGGTTGACGGTGTCGCCGCCGTCGCGCTATGGTGGCCCTGCCATGGCGAAAGAGCGCGGGTGGCAGGCCCGCTTGTTCCGTGGTCTGCCGGCGGAGCACGAAGCCAAACTGATCCCCCTCCTGCAGCAGGTGCAGAAGGCGTACGGGTACCTGCCGCCCGATGCGCTGGAGCGTGTCGCCGACGAGCTGGGTGTCCCCCCGACCAGGGTCCACGGGGTGGCGAGCTTCTACCGGCAGTTCACCGATGCCCCGCGTGGGAGGCACACGGTGCAGGTCTGCCTGGGGACCGCCTGCCATGTGGGCGGCGGAAAGGGTATCCGCGATGTCCTTACCCAGGTACTGGGCATCCAGCCGGGCGCGACCACGCCGGATGGGGCGATCACGCTGGAGGAGGTCCACTGTCTGGGGTGTTGCAGCCTGGCTCCGGTCATCGTGGTCGATGGCGTGGCCTATGGGCGCAACGACCGGAAGAAAGCGCTGCGCACGTTGATGGAGTGCTATGATCACGAACCTCCGGGAGCTTGAGCGGCTGGGAGAAGAGGGGCGGCGTTCGTTGTGGCCCGCCTCGGGGAAGATCGTCGTCGGTACCGCCTCGTGCGGGCTTGCCGCGGGGGCCCAGGCAGTCGCACAGGGGCTCTTCCAGGCAGTTCAGGAGCACAGGTTGGCGTATGAGATCTCCGGCACCGGTTGCCTGGGCTACTGCTCCCAGGAGCCGCTGGTGGAGGTCCGCTGTGGTGACGGGCTCCGCGTGGTGTACGCACAGGTCAACGAAGAGCGCGCCGACGAGCTTGTCGCTGGGCTGGAGGGCGGCGACCTGAGTCCCGAGCTGGCCTTGTGCCGCTGGCAGGAAGAGGCACAGCCCGCGCGAAAGGACCCGGCAGCCGAGGCGTTTCCCCATCATCAGCAGCTCGGTTTCTACCGTCGCCAACAGCGGGCGGTGCTGCGCAACTGCGGGCTGATCGACCCGCAAAGCGTTGCGGAGTACGTAGCCTGTGGAGGCTACTCCGGGCTGGCGACGGCACTGACGATGTCGCCCGAGGACATCATCGGCACGGTGGGTCGTGCGGGTCTGCGAGGCCGGGGCGGGGCCGGTTTCCCCACCGGCCGCAAGTGGGCCCTCGCCCGAAAGGAACCGGGAACGCGCAAGTCCTTGATCTGCAACGCTGACGAGGGCGATCCCGGGGCCTATATGGACCGCAGTATCTTGGAAGGCGATCCCCACGCGGTCATCGAAGGTATGGCCATCGGCGCCTACGCCATCGGTGCCGACGAGGGCTATATCTATGTGCGGGCGGAGTACCCGTTAGCGGTGGAGCGCGTGCGGGAGGCGTTGCGACAGGCCAAGCAGCTGGGGCTCCTGGGGGAGGGGATCCTGGGTTCCAGCTTCTCCTTCGACGTCCACCTGATGGCCGGAGCGGGGGCGTTCGTGTGCGGGGAGGAGACGGCGTTGATTGCCTCCATCGAGGGGAGGAGGGGGATGCCCCGTCCCCGTCCGCCGTTTCCCGCCCAGGCGGGGCTGTGGGGAAGGCCCACCAACGTGAACAACGTGGAGACCTGGGCCAACGTGCCGCTCATCCTCACCCGGGGTGCCCAGTGGTTCGCCGGCGTCGGAACCGACGGCAGCAAGGGGACCAAGGTGTTCTCGTTGGTGGGAAGGACCCAGAACAGCGGCCTTGTAGAGGTCCCCATGGGCATCACCGTCCGCGAGCTGGTGTACGAGGTGGGCGGCGGTACGGCCGACGGAGGTCGGTGCAAGGCGGTTCAGACCGGGGGCCCCTCCGGCGGGTGCATCCCCGAATCGTTGTTCGATACTCCAATCGACTTCGACTCCCTGCGGGGCGTGGGGGCGATGATGGGCTCGGGAGGGCTCGTGGTGTTGGGGGAACGAACCTGCATGGTGGACATGGCGCGGTACTTCCTCAGGTTTACCCAAGGGGAATCCTGCGGACAGTGCCCCGCCTGCCGGCTGGGGACGAAGCGAATGCTCGAGGTGCTGGTGCGCATCACGGAGGGGCGCGGCGAGGAACAGGATCTCCCGCTCCTGGAGGAGCTTGCCGAGGGCGTGCGCACGGCCTCCCTGTGCGGACTCGGGCGGACGGCGCCGAACCCCGTGCTGACCACGCTGCGCCACTTCAGACACGAGTACGAGGCCCATGTGCGGGACCGCCGCTGCCCAGCCGGGGTCTGTCGTGCGTTGGTGGTCTACCACATCGATCCCGAACGGTGCTTGGGCTGTGGGGCATGTCGAACGGCCTGCCCGCAGGGGGCGATCTCCGGGGAGCCCAAGAAGGCCCATACGATCGACCCGGAGCGCTGCGTGCGCTGCGGGGCGTGCATCGAAGCGTGCCTTGTCGAGGCGGTGAGGCCGGGATGAGTTCCGGGGGCGTCGAACTGACGATCGACGGCATCCGAGTCGTCGTGCCGACAGGAACCCCGCTCCTGGAGGCCGCCCGCGAGGCAGGGATCGAGATTCCGCACCTGTGCTACCATCCAGCGCTGAGCTCGGCGGGAACCTGCGGGTTGTGCGTGGTAGAGGTGGACGGAAAGCTCGCACAGGCTTGTCGCGAAGCGGCATCTCACGGGTCGGACGTCCGCACCGAGGGGGGGCGCATCGGCCAGCTGCGGCGACTGATCCTCGAGCTGATCCTTTCCGATCCCCCCCGGGACTGCCTCACCTGCGAGCAAGCCGGCTCGTGCGACCTTCAGCGCTATGCGTACCGCTACCAGCTCGACGCCAACCGCTTCCTGGGGCCGGACCACGAGCGACGGGAGGCCGCGCCACGCGAGGACAACCCGTTCATCCGCTACGAGCCGGAGAAGTGCGTGCTGTGTGGCCGATGCGTGCGGGCCTGCGCCGAGATCCAGGGGCGGCATGTGCTCGGTTACGCGGGCCGGGGGTTCGCCACCGAAGTGGCCTCGGCCTTTCGCGGGCCGCTGACGGAGACGAGCTGCGAGTTCTGTGGCCAGTGCCTGGCCGTGTGTCCCAGCGGTGCACTCAGCGAACGTGGGCGTCGGTTCACCGCGGGGGAGTGGGAGCTGCAGGCTGTGCAGACTGTGTGCCCGTTCTGTGGCTGTGGCTGCCCCCTCACGCTGCATCTTGCCGAGGGCCGTATTGTGCGCGTGTCGGGGGGGCGGGACGGCTTCCGCCTCTGTGTGAAGGGCCGCTTCGGACTGTCCTTTGTGCACCGTGAGGACCGTCTGCGGGTGCCGCTGGTGAGGCGTCAAGGGGCGCACACGGCTTCGTCCTGGGAGGAGGCCTTAGGGCTTCTCGCCGACAAGCTGCGCGCCATCCGCGGCCGGTATGGCCCTCAGGCCATCGCGGGCCTGTCCTCGGCCAAGTGCACCAACGAGGAGAACTACCTGTTCCAGAAGCTGATGCGGGCCGCGCTCGGCACGAACCACGTCGATCACTGCGCCCGCCTGTGCCATGCCCCCACGGTGGCAGGCCTGGCGCAGGCCTTCGGGTCGGGGGCGATGACGAACTCCATCGACGACATCGAGGAGGCGACCTGCATCCTCGTTACGGGTTCCAACACCACCGAGGCCCATCCCATTGTGGCGCAGGCGATTTTCCGTGCGGTACGGCGAGGGGCACGGCTGATCGTGGCCGATCCCCGCCGGATCGAGCTGGCCGACATCGCCGACGTGCACCTTCGCCAGCGACCGGGCACGGACGTGGCCTGGCTGAACGGGTTGGCGCACGTCATCCTGGCGGAGGGGCTGTGGGACAGGGCGTTCGTGGAGCAGCGCTGCGAAGATCTGGACGCACTGCGTGAAGCCGTGGAACCGTACACGCCGGACGTCGTGGAGGAACTGACCGGGGTTTCCGACGCCGATCTGCGCCGCGCGGCCCGCCTGTACGCCGGGGCCGAGCGGGCCACCTTCGTCTACTCCATGGGCATCACCCAGCACACCTCCGGGACCGACAACGTGTTGGCCGTCGCCAATCTGGCCATGCTCACCGGGCACATCGGCCGCCACGGCACCGGGGTCAACCCGTTGCGAGGTCAGAACAACGTGCAGGGGGCCTGCGACCTGGGCGCCCTGCCCAATGTGCTCCCCGGGTACCAGCGGGTGTCCGACCCCGAAGTGCGGGCGAAGTTCGCGCGCGCCTGGGGGGCGCAGGTCCCTGTCGAATCAGGACTCACCGCGGTGGAGATCGTTGACGCGGCCCGGGCTGGGTCGATCAAGGCCCTGCTCGTCATGGGGGAGAACCCCATGGTCACCCACCCCGACCAGCGCCACGTGCGTGAAGCGCTCGAGGCGCTCGACCTCCTCGCGGTCGTGGACATCTTCCCCTCCGAGACAGCCGAGTTCGCACACATTGTGCTTCCGGCGGCTTCGTTTGCCGAGAAGGACGGCACCTTCACGAGTACAGAACGACGTGTACAGCGGCTGCGGCGGGCCCTGCCGCCGCCGGGGCAGGCCCTGCCTGACTGGGAAATCCTGTGCAGGCTGTCCACGCGACTCGGGTTCTCCATGGCCTATGGGCACCCGCGGGAGATCATGGACGAGATTGCGTCGTTGACACCGATATACGGGGGGATCAGCTACGCACGTTTGGAAGGGGAGGGGTTGCAGTGGCCCTGTACCAGCCCTGACCATCCGGGCACCTCTGTCCTGCACCAACAGGCGTTCACGCGTGGGAAGGGGCGGTTTCACCCCGTGCGCCACCACGGCCCAAGCGAGCCCCCCGACGCGGACTATCCCTTGGCCCTGACCACCGGCAGGGTGCTGTACCACTTCCACAGCCGCACGATGACGCGGCGTGTTGGAGGACTGCAGGAGATGGTTCCGGAGGGCTACGTGGAGATCCACCCCGAGGATGCGTCGCGGTTCAAGCTGGAAACGGGCGCCCTTGTGCGGGTCACGTCCCGGCGAGGCAGCATCGTCACCGTTGCCCGCGTGACCGGACGTGCCCAGGAGGGCACTGCGTTCGTCCCGTTCCACTTCGCGGATGCGGCTGCGAACGCGCTCACGGCGAGGGACACCCTCGATCCGGACTCCAAGATCCCCGCCCTCAAGGCCTGCGCCGTGCGCCTGGAACCCGTCGTCCTCGACTAGCTCTTGCGGCCCTGGCTCAGAAGGACCGACTTGAGCGTGAGCGGTCGGCGCAGCCGACGCCAAGGGCGCGTGGTCAACCGGTACAGGCCGGCGGTGGCGATCACCGAGCCGAAGGCGATCGTACCGAGCTTGCCCCCGGCACCGCCCAGGTGGGGCGAGCTGTACATGAACACGAGCGCACAGAGCACCCCCGCTACCGCTACGTACAGCTCGTTGGGCACCCGAGCGCGGCTGGACATCCCCGCAAAGGAGGCACAGATCACCATGATGGCCAGTGTGCCCCCGATAGCAGGATAGACGACGGGCAGGATCAGCCCTCCGGCCAGCCCGATCAGCCCCGAGCTGAGCACCGGGCTGTGCCCGAAGCGTACGTTGAGGACGTAGGTGAGCACAGCCCCCAGCACCGAGTACGCCAGCAGGTACACGCCCACGTCCCAGCCGGGCACGGGCGCGCTGCCGAACGGTCGTCCGGTCAGCAGTGCGGCGCTGATGCAGCCGATGAAGGCGATCGTGCCCAGCTTCCCCCCGAACCCGTTGAACACAGGCTTGGCGAGGAGAAACACCGCTCCGGCCACGCCGGATGCCAGGAGGAGATGCTCATAACCGTGGAGCAGGCTACTGCAGGCCATCCCCACAAAGGCTCCGCAGTAGATGGGCACGTCGTACCGACGCAGGGTCAGGGTGGCCATGATGCCGACGAACCCGGCGGCCACCACCGGCCCCAGCCCGAGGCTGATACTGAGGGCGTAGGTGATGACGGCCCCTCCCACGACCCCGGAGAAGACGGCCACATCGTGGAGGTCCCAGGTCACCGCCTTCCTCCCCCCCGCCACCCACGTCCACAGCTCGTTCCACTTCCCGACGCCGACCGAGGCGACGGTCATCGTGCTGACCAAGGTAAGGACATGGAGACCGTGCAAGGTGAGCACCTCCACGAAGCTGAGCGCGAAAAGGACGACCGTCATTGCTGCTAGGAGGAGCGCACCGATGAACGCTGGGATCATGCTCGCACCTCCTTCGTCGCTATGCAGGCCCTGGGCTGCCTAGGTCCGCACCGGCCTGCCCTGCGCCAATGGTAACGGTCGACGAAGCGTGGCTCCACAGGCGGTTCCGTCCCGGGTCCACTGCGCGAGGTCCTGTGAGGTGTTCAGGTTCACAAATGCATGCAGCGTGGGGTCCACACCTCGCACACCGCACTCGGGTATCCGACGAACGCGAAGGACGTCGAAGAGCTCTGTGAGCTTCAGCGTGCCTCTCGCGAGCGCCCGCTCCATGGCAGGAAGGGCTGTTCTTCGGTACGCGGCGCACAGCGGCTCATGGTGCCCGCGCGCCATAGGAACCGCCACGTCCGCCCCGTGGGCGGCGGCCAGCACCAGCTGCGCGAGCTCCCGAGGCACAAAGGGCATGTCGCAGGCAAGCACGAAGGCGAGGTCGGTCCTGCAGGAGAGGAGTCCGCTGTAGATCCCCAACAGGGGGCTCCGCGGGCCGGGCAGGTCGGGGACGGCGCGGGCACGATCGGGGTTCCCTTCGTCCCCTCCTACCACCAGGGTCTCGCGGAAGTCGGGTGCGAGGGAGCGGCACACGTGCTCGATCAACGTCCCCCCCGGGACAGGCAGCAGCTGCTTCGGCCGGCCCATGCGCCTGGAGGTGCCGCCGGCGAGGACGATCAGGCTGGCCGCTGCGTGACGCCTGGCATGCTCCATCGTGGATGAGGGTAGCATGTCCTTTCCGCTGGGCCAACCGGCGGCCGTCGGCGAGCACGCGGTGGGATAAGATGCGCCGGGGAGAACGCAGATGGAACGGATGAAGATCCACCGTTGGCAGGACAGCGGGTTGGTCGAAGTCGAGGACCGGGTGGCCGAGGAGGCGTTCCTGCGTTTGCGGATCAATGGACACCTGTTCCGCCGGGCGGCGCTCAGCCCTGAAGACGTGTGGCCGTTTGTGGTGGGGCACCTGCGGGGGGAGGGCCTAATCTCTCGCCCGGAGGAGATCGCGCGCTACGCCGAGAGCCGCGAGCCCCCATGGATCCTTGTCGAGGTGGAGATCCCCGAGCTTGAGGGTGCTCCGAAGCCTTCGGACACACTGTGGACAGGCTG
>PWTC01000107.1 GCA_003563005.1 Candidatus Acetothermia bacterium | reverse complement strand
GTGATCTCCGAGACGCGGAGCCCGGCATCGAGCGCGACATGGAGCATCGCCCAGTCCCGTTCCGGGCCGGTGCGGCCTGTCCTGCGTGCCTGCTCGGCAGCCCGGCGGGCGTGCGCCTTCAACCGGCGTACCTGGTCCGGGGTCATGAAGTCCTCCTGTGTCAACTCGAGCGGCATGCCCACCTCCCTGACGGCTTTACAAAAGGCACTCGTATCTTAACACAAGATCACGTCACGTGGGAAACCGCCTCCGGAAGGCCCTTTCCAGCCCGAGCGTGTTGACAAAAGGCCCCTTATGTTAAACCCCCTCAACCGATCGCATAGCGCTCGATGATCTTCATCTCTTCGCCTTGAATCTCCGCCGAGACATCGATGTACTGCCCCAACCCTGAACGGCCCAGTTTCTCCTTGAACAGGGAATCGAGCTGGAAAATCCCCGCCGAGTTCGACATGCGCACGTGGATGTGCACCGGTTTGTCCTCACCCTTGGACACCTCCACCTTCTCGATGGCAAGCGCCGATACGGAGTGGATCGTCGGCTCGCCCACGCGGAAGGGGATCCGCGCACGACCCTTCTCCATATCGAGGGCGTCGGCGACCTTGATGATCCCCGCCTCGATCGTCAAGGGTTGGGCGTCCTTGCGATGGGAGAAGACGGCGTGGAGTACCTCGGTGGTGATAACCGTTCGCATCGGCTCGTCATAGAGACCTGCGAGCAGCTCATCAAGGATCGGCGGGGCGAGCAGTACGCTCAGGAGCTCGTGGTCCGCCCGGTGCACGGCGTGTCCGATGTCATGGAGGGCTGATGCCAGGTGGACCACCACCTGGGCGTCTTCGAAGCTCCCCCCGTGGTCAACGATTCCCGGTTGTACCTGCGCCTCGTGCAGGAGCTGAAGGAGCTTCCTTGCGAGCCGCATGACGATGCGTACATGGACGGGCCCGTGGTCGTTGATGCGGAGCCGGTTGATGGCCGTTACGTTGGACGCAGCCCACAGTGCCTTGAGCTTGGGCGACTCGTCCACCCGCTGTTTGACCTGTTTGAGCTTGCTCTCGTTGCTCGCGCTGCGTGCGTTCACCGCTGCCACCAGGGAAGGCTGCCGGTGCCCACGGCCACCCGATGCTCAAGGGCCGCTACGCGGGCTTCAAGCGACCGGAGTTGGTGGCGGAGATGGTCGATGAGGACCTCCCAACCGCCCTGTTCGGTCCGGCTTGACCCTGTATGGTGCTTATGGGAGGCAAGCATAGTGTCGTTGTGATCAGCCTTATAGCGCAATAAGTCCCCCGCTTCTTTCAAGGTGTGCCCGGATTCGCACAACGCATGGAGGGCGCGCAGGAGTTCCATCCCCCCTTCGGTCACCAGGAGTTGGTTGTTCCGGCCCCGGCGCAGCGCTCCGGTAAGCAAGTCGCGAATGGCCTCAATGCGATTGCGCGCTTGGTTCTCGCTGCTCAAGCCGAGTAGTTCAACGATCTGTGCGATGGTATACACGCCTGTCCTCCTTTGGTCCCGTTTTGTGTCAGCCTAGCGCACCGAAGGTGGGAGGGCAAGTGGCGCTGCATGCACTGGGGGCGTAGCCTTGTCCCGATGCGTATCCATCGGCTCGCGGAAGGGGTCATCCGTCAGATCGCCGCCGGCGAGGTGGTCGAGCGCCCCGCGTCGGTGGCGAAAGAGTTGGTGGAGAATGCCCTAGACGCCGGTGCAGGGCGCGTCGAGGTCGAAGTGCGCGGAGGGGGCATCGGCGGGCTGACCGTGCGCGACGATGGCTGCGGCATGGACCCAGAGGAGATGCGCCTCGCTGTAGAGCGCCACACAACGAGCAAGCTCCGCGAGGAGGCAGACCTGCAGCACGTGCGTACCCTGGGCTTTCGGGGAGAAGCCCTTGCCGCGCTCTGTGCGGTGGCGCGCGTCGTGTTGACCTCCCGTCCGTCCGGCCGTGCGGAGGGGTCCCTGCTGCGGCTCGAGGGAGGGAACCTGACGGAGGAGCGCCCCGCCGCCCACGCAGTGGGCACCACGGTGGCCATGGAGGAGCTGTTCTTCAACGTACCGGCTCGCCGCGCGTTTCTGCTGACCCCAACAGCTGAGGCGCGCCATACCCTGGCTGTCCTGCGCCGCCTGGCCTTGGGCCACCCGCACGTAGGTTTCTTCGTGCGCTCCGAAGGGAGAGAGGTGCTCGTGGCCCCTCCCGCGGCCGACCGGCGGACGCGCGCTGCCCAGGTCTATGGTCGCGCCCTCGCCGACGCGCTTGTCGAGGTCGAGCTAGAAACCGAGGGGGCACATCTGTGGGGATTGTTCGGCCCGCCCGAGACGGTCCGTCCCACCCGGGGCGACCAGATCCTGTTCGTCAAGGGAAGGCCTGTGCGGTTGGGCCCGCTCACCCGCCCCCTCTACGCTGCCTATGAGCGATACCTCCCGCGGGGACGACACCCAGTGTGCCTGCTCTACCTCAATCTCGACCCGGCGGCCGTCGATGCCAACGTGCACCCCCGCAAGGAGGAGGGGCGCTTCCGTGCCCAGGCCGCGGTGGGGGATCTCGTTCACAGCGCTGCGGTGCGCGCTCTCGGGGAACTCCCGGCGCCCGCTCCGGAGGCAGGAGGCCGCCCCCGAGCTGTGTGGCCTCAGCGTGTGGCCGCCCCGTCGTTCGCCGGGGCGACCCCCATGCTTCGCTTCCCGCACCATGAGTCCGGAGACCGTCCGTGGCGGTTCCTTGGACAGACTTCCCGGGGCTACGCGATCCTGGAGACGGAGGACGGGCTGGAGTTCCTGGACCCCCATGCAGCCCATGAGCGTGTCCTGTTCGAGCGTTACGCGGGAAGCGAGGTACCCACCCAGTCCTTACTCATCCCGGTGGAGATCGACGTGTCCTTTGACCGCGCGGCGGCGCTGGAGCGCGCCCTGCCGCGTCTGGCGAGACTCGGGATCGTCCTCGAGCCCTTCGGCCGGGCTTCGTTTCGGCTGACCGGATGGCCGGCACCGCTCTCCGACCGCCAAGCGAAGCTCGGCTACCAGGGCCCCGTTCTGGCCTTGGCCGATGAGCTCCTCGACGGTGAACCGCCCAACGAGGAGCTCTGGCGGCGCGTGGCCTGCGCGGCGGCGCTAAAGGCCGGAGAGCGTCTCACCGATCGAGAGCTGCTTGCGCTCATTGACGCGTGGAAGGCATGCCGCGAGCCAGCGCGTTGTCCCCACGGCCGGCCCGTGGTGGTGCCCTTGAACTGGTCCGAGCTCGAGCGTAGGCTGGGCCGCTGACATAGGCAACGAAGCGCCACCCTTCGAGGGGGCCGCCCTCCTGGCCTATAATCCGGCTTGGGATGGTCGGGAACCTGCGCATCGGTACCTCGGGTTACAGCTACCCCGATTGGATCGGCGTGATCTACCCGCCGGGCCTCCCGCGCAACGGCTGGCTGACGTTCTACGCCGAGACGTTCGACACGGTGGAGATCAACAGCAGCTACTACCGCATGCCGCACGCGGACATGTTGGCTGCGCTTGTGCGCAAGGTGGATCCCGAAAGGTTTGTGTTCACCGTGAAGACGCCGCAAGCGTTCACCCACCACCGCCATGAACTCCCCGAGGCGACAGCCTCTTTCGTCGCGGCCCTCGAGCCGCTGATCCGCTCACAATCCTTGGGAAGCGTGCTTGCCCAGTTCCCCTTCTCGTTCAAGCGCGATCAGGCTAGTCTGGCCCACCTTGAGGCGGTACGACGGGCCATCCCGGCTGAGGTCCCGGTGCACATAGAGTTCCGCCACAATTCCTGGTACCGCGCCGACGTCCTCGATTTCCTACGGGCGCACGATCTAGGCTTCGTGAACGTTGATCTGCCGCCTTTGCCTGGCCTTCCCGGCGGCGTCACGGACCATGTGACGAACGATTTTGGCTATTTCCGCTTTCACGGCCGCAACGCGGCCAACTGGTGGCGCCCCAAAACGACTGGAGACCGCTACGACTACCTCTACACGGCGGACGAGTTGGAGCCCTGGATGCCGACGATCAACAAGGTACGGGACACCGCGCGAACCACGTTCCTGTTTATGAACAATTGCCACCGGGGTAAGTCGGCCATCAACGCGGCCCAGCTCCAGGAGCGGTTGAGCCTGCGCCCCCCCGAGGCGCGGCCTGGGTGGGAACGGCTCGAGAGGCGCCTGTTCGGCTAGCCATGCCGCTACGCAGGCTGGACCTCCTCGGCATCGAACGGGCCCTGGCTGACTGGCGCAGTGGCCACCCGCGCCCCCTTGTCGATCTCTCCCGCCTAGAGCACTTCGATGCCTATGGCCTGCTGATGCTTGTCCTGGAAGGGAGTCGCTGCGCCGAGTCCGGTGGGGCTCTGCGCCTGCTTCTTCCGGAGGACCCCCAGGTGCGGGCCGGCCTCGAACGAAGTGGCGTGCTTCCCCTGCTAGACGACCGCACCTGGGCGAACGCGCCGCTCAGAGGAGACGGAGACGTGCCTCTGGTCGCGGTCGTCAGGACGGAGGCCGAGGAAGCAGTTACAGACCTTGTGGACAAGCTTTCCGCACTGCTCCGGGCGCGCTTCCCTTTCGGAGAGCGCTCGACACACCTCCTCAGCCTGGCGATGCTTGAACTCATGCAGAACGTCCCCCAGCACGCTAACCCGAAGGGCGCGCCGTTCGACCCCTGTGGCCTGTGCGCCCTGCAGGAGCTCGAGGACCATGTGCATCTGGTGGTCGCGGACAAGGGCATCGGCCTCCTGGGGAGCCTGCGCCGCAACGCGCGCTACCGACGGCTGGACCATGCAAGCGCGTTGGAGGCGGTGCTCGTGGATGGAGCCTCCCGCTTCGAACGGCCCGGTCGTGGCGGTGCCCTCCGTCGCATCCGCCAGCTCGTCCTCCGCGACGACGGTGAGTTCTGCGTGAGGACCGGAAGGGGCGCGTTCTACCAGCGCGAGGTCGAGTGGACGGTAGGACGCGTCGCGCTGTACCCAGGAGTACAGATCTCCGTGCGCCTGCCGCGGCGGCTGTTCCAGAACAGCTCCAGGAGGTGACGATGGACATGCAAGGTGGCCGTCGATTTCGGCTCTCGTCCTACGGGGCGCGCCTAGGTACACGCCTCGAGGGGGGGCGCGTGCGCGCTGACCTCCTTCGGGAGTTCGCCGGGTTGCCCCCAGGGGGGGCGCTCGTCGTCGATCTGGCGGGGATGGAGGTGCTGAGCGGCTCCTTTTCCGACGAGGCCCTCGTGGAGGCCGTCGCCTGGCTCCTGGAGGACGGCCCGCCGGAGCGCTACCTTTGGGTCGCCGCGCCGTCGCTCGAGACGGCCGAGGACCTGGGTGCGCGCCTGACGGCACGGAAACTCGCTCTCCTGGCCCTGGTCGGCCGCGAGCGGACACCTCGCGTGCTGGGACATCTGCCGCCGTACCTCCAGAGTGCCTGGAAGCTCGTCCAAGAGCGTGGTGCACTCACCAGCCGCGAGCTCGCCGAGGCGCTCGGGGTTTCCGTCCAAGGGGCCGCGGTCCGCCTGGCAGAACTTGAACGTCTGCGTCTCGTGGCCCTGGAGCGGGAGACGCGCGCCATGGGAGGCACCCAGAACCGTGCCGTCGCCTTGCGTCCCTAACCCGCTCCTGTTCCTGGGCGGCTGATGCCTTTGCCGGACTCCGAATCTCCTAGCGGTCGGTCAGCGGGCTGCTCAGTCGGTAGGTGACCGAGAGCAACAGCGAGCTCTCGATCTCCCGAACAGAGAAGTACGCAGCATCCAGATCAAGATCGAGGATCGTTATCCCCAATCCCAGCGAGTATTCCAGCGTCGTCTCGCGGACCTCAGGCGCGATCACGCCAGCGCGCAGCGAGAGCCCAGCAAAGGGGTTGAACTCCAGGCCTGCCCTCAGTTCGGGCGAGCGTGACTGGGATCCGATCAGGTTGAGGTTGGCCGAGAAGGTGAGCGAGTGATCCAGCATTCGGAGGTTCAAACCTGCCCTGTAGTTCGGTTCCGGACGCTTGCTCTCTCCATTGGGCGATCCCCCGATGTCCTCAATCACGATGCTCACATCGATGTCCGCATCTACGGAAACCTTCACCGCCACATCGTAGAGGAAACCCAGGTCGCCCTTGCCCCCTTCGGACCCCAGATGGTATTTCACGTTCAGGCCTAGGGAACCCGTCTCGCTCACCGAAGCACCGACCGACCCCATGAGCATGGCGGAGCTGGGTGACGTCGGGGTTTCGGGCATCATGAGCCAGGTCAACCCCAGCGCGTATGAGCCGAGATTGAGTCCGGCGGCGATGCTCCGGATCCCTTCCAGGCCGATTCCGGCCTCTATCGTCCCTCCGGTGCTAGATACCGAAAGCCACGTGCCCTCCGTCGGCGCCCCGCCGGTGGGACTGAACATCATGAAGTACGGGTCTGTGGACATAAAGCTGAGCGTCCCCCCCATGCCCAGCGAGCGCACGCCGAAAGGAGAACATAGGCTGAGGTCCGCGCTTTCAGAGGAGAACCCAGCCGCAGAGATCGCGACAGCCACCAGTGCTGCTGTCAAGGTCTTCATCGTGCACCTCCCAGGTAACTACTTGCGCTGTAGTTTAGCACACGTGGGGCTCGGAGCAGGAGACTGGCCGCGCGGCTGCCTAGATTGCCTGGTGTGAGACGGCAAGCAGCACCTTCGTGGAGAGTAGTGCTACCGGTGTTCGTCGTGCCGATGCAGGACTGAACGCGAGGCCCACGTGGACCGCGAGTCCCGCGTGACCGGCGATGGTAGATCGTGCTCCCGCCAGATCTACCGTCGGGAAGGGTACAGAAGACCACGCAGCAGGAGGTGCGTGGCCCTAGGTTATTGGCGCCAGGTTCTTGGTTGGCGGGACGTTCGCGTGTGGTTGACGATTTCTCGATAAAGTGTTAGTGTTTATCGAGAGGAGGCGGCCGTGTCGCACCCCGTGCAGGAAGCTGTCGAACTCGAGGCCTTGTTTTCGGCCCGTGCCCCCTATCCCAAGCCGTTGTGGCTCCGATGGCAGGGTCGTAGGTACCCGGTGGAAACCGTCCATCTCGTGCACGAGCGGTGGGAAGGCAGCACCCGCCTCCTTCTCTACTCTGTCTCCGCAAACGGCAGCCTCATGAAATTGCGGTTCGATCCTTCCCAAGCTCGCTGGTATTTGGACACGATTGCTGACTCCAACGGCCTCCCATGGGTTGGGTGGGGTAGGGCAAGCGTGCCATGATCATCCTGCACCTGGACATGGACGCCTACTTCGCTTCGGTGGAGCAGCAGGCCGATCCTGCCCTGCGCGGCCGACCCATCGTGGTTTCGGGCCGCCCGGACATCCACTCGGTGGTGGCCGCCGCCTCGCGCGAGGCCAAACGCTACGGCATCCGATCAGGGATGACCACTTGGGAGGCCCACAAACTCTGCCCGCACGTCACGTTCGTCCCGGGGGATCCCGACAAGTACGAGTCGGTCACCCGGCGCTTCGTGGACGTCCTCATCGACTACACGCCGATGGTGGAGGTGTACTCCATCGACGAGGTG
>PWTC01000006.1 GCA_003563005.1 Candidatus Acetothermia bacterium | reverse complement strand
AGAGTCTCGGGGGGGATGTCTCCAAGTTCGTGCCCCCCAACGTCGACCGCGCGCTCGGCCGCAAGCTCAACATCTCCTGATACACTCCAGAACTCTTGAACCGCCCAGAGGGCCCGTGTACCTTTGGCGGTCATGAACAGCATCACACCTGTCCTGCTCTCCGTCCGCGACCTTGAGAAGTCCTATGGTTCCGTGCGCGCAGTGCGAGGGATCTCGTTCTCCGTGGCGAAGGCGACGGTGTTCGCCATCCTGGGGCCCAACGGGGCCGGAAGAACGACAACGCTGGAGATGCTTGAGCCTGGATCTCCCCAATGGAAGGCGGCGAGGGGGGCAAGGACGCATGGATGCTGGGTAAGGGGACAGGGAAATCGCGGCACTGCGGGAGCGGAGACCGGACCGTCCACGGTCCTCAGGGCCGACCACCCCGCAGGCCCGTCTATCGCCACGCGAGCTCTCTGTACAGGGCGGCCAGCCGGGGAAGCAGCGCTGGGTGGTGACCGACATGGAGTGGCACAAGGGCGAGTTCCCCACACATCGGGTTCACCGTGACCAACCTACATCGGGCCGCAGAGAAGTTGGCGAAGTCCGGTGGCGGGCTTGGCGCTGGGAAAGGGAAATCTGGGCGCGTCGAGAGCAGCGCCGCCGCACGTCACACAGGTCCAGGAGTTGCTAGACTCTATCAGGCGCAGCAGGGGGGGCTTGGGGACATGACGGCTGAGCCAGATGGGAAACGTCGGATTGATACGGGGAGGCCTTGTGAATCCGCATGAGGATGCTCTTCTCAGCGTGCACGAGCTCGCGAAGGCCTACGGCTCGGTACAGGCGGTCAAGGATGTCAGCTTCTTCGTCCGCCGGGGCAGCGTGTTCACCCTCCTAGGACCCAACGGGGCGGGGAAGACGACAACCCTGGAGATCCTCGAGGGCATTCGGCCGGCCGACGCGGGTACCATCGAGCTCTTTGGCGAACGCACACAACACATCTCCTCCGATCTCAAGCAGCGGATGGGCGTGCTGTTGCAAGACAGCAACTTCGAACCCTACCTCAAGGTCCGCGAGGTCGTCGCGTTGTTCGCGTCGTTCTTCCGGCGCTCGCTGCCGGTGGACGAAATCTTGGAAAAGGTCTCGCTCACGGAGAAAGCCGGGGCACTCGTACGTACGCTCTCCGGCGGCCAGAAGCAGCGGCTGGCAGTAGGCGTAGCACTGATCAACGATCCCGAACTGGTGTTCCTCGATGAGCCCACCACAGGACTTGATCCTCAGGCCCGGCGCAACCTATGGCGCATCTTCCAGACCCTCCAGTACGCCGGGAAGACGCTCATCCTCACCACACACTACATGGAGGAGGCGGAGGTACTCTCCAACCATGTGTGCATCATGGACCACGGGGCCATCATCGCTGAGGGAAGCCCTGCCGAGCTGGCCGAGGCACTGGGTCAGGCGACGATCATCGAGTTCCGCGCGGAGGAGCTTCCCGCTGAGGCCGGTGAGGATCTTGCCCGCCGCTTCCCCGACCTGAAGAGGCGCAGACGCTCGATCATCCTCAACACGCGGGATTTCACAGGAGGGATGGAGGAACTCCTGCGGTGGTCACGTGAACACGCTTTCCTCCTCCACAACCTGAACGTCCGGCAACCGAACCTCGAGGACGTGTTCCTGTCCCTCACCGGTAGGAGACTCCGGGAATGAGCGCGCTGTGCTACCTTGGCTTCACCGGCCTGCTGACCGCGCTTCGAGAGCGTGTCACGCTCTTCTGGACGCTCCTGTTCCCCGTGCTGCTGTTCGTGCTGCTGAGCTCCATATTCGGACAGGTGGGAGAGCAAGGGGCACTTCGGCTCAACGTAGCCTTCGTGAACCTCGACCGGGGAGCGGACACTGGGTTCGCCATGGCCGTGGAGACACTTTTTGAGAGCCTGTCCGTGGAAGGCGAAGATGGCCGCCCACCCGTGTTCACGTTGCACAGGCCTGTTTCAGACGCAGATCCCCGGCGCTTCCTCGAGGACGAGCAGCGCGCCCTCGCCTACGGCCGACGGGCAGCAGTGGTCGTCGTCCCCGAAGGGTTCAGCCAAGAGATTGGCGGTGCCCTGAGGCGCCCGGGAGAACTCGCAGGCAAGCTGCATGTGCACTACAGCCAAGGTGTCCCGAGTTCGGAGCTGGCAGCCGGCGTCATCGACCAAATGTTGGCTGAACTCGACCGGGCGCTCCTCGCCCAAGCCGGCCGTTTCGACGAGGATCTGGCCGTCCGTACGGCGATCCAGTGGGCCGGTTCGGAGGGTCACAATGTAGGTTACATCGACTTCCTCCTGCCGGGGGTCGTGTTGATGGCGTTCTTCACGACAGGCCTGTTCGGAGTTCCAGGAGCCATCCTCTACGCACGCGACCAACGCATCCTTCGCCGCTACTGGGTCACACCGCTCTCCATTCCACGTTACCTAGCAGGGTTTGGCCTCACCATCCTCGGGATGTGTGTCCTACAGCTTACGGTGCTGTGGCCGCTGGGTCGGTTCGCCCTCGGCGCTCGCGTATCCTTCGCCGCAGCGTGGCCGGCCGCCTACCTAGCGTTGGCAGCCGTCACGTTCCTGTCCTTCGGCTTCCTGGTAGCTTCGTTGGCCAAGACCGCAAACGCGGGGCAGGCGATCGCCAACATCATCAACATGCCCATGCTCTTTCTGAGCGGGGTGTTCTTCCCCGTCGCCGACCTCCCATCCGTGCTCCAAGCCATGGTCTACGCCAACCCGCTGACCTACCTGGTGGACGGCCTTCGCACCAGCCTCGGTGTAGGAGCCGGACAGTTTGCGCCTTGGCTGACGCTCGCCGTGCCGCTGGGGTGGATCAGCGTGTCCGCCGTCGTGACTTCCCGGCGGCTTCACTGGGACGTGGGCCGATGAAGGCATTCAAGGCCCTGCTCCGCTCTGAACTCAAGGTGCTCCTCCGTGACCGCACGACGCTCCTCCTTACGTTCCTGCTGCCGCTCGTGTTCATCCTCATCTTCGGTTTCGTGATGGGAGGCGAGGGCGGAAGGGACAGCTCCTTGGGGCTCGTGCTCACATCCAACAGCGACGCCCAGGTGCTGCGCGAGGTTCTGGCTCACCAACCGTCGCTCCACACCGTCGATTTCCCCGACGAGGATGCGCTTCTCTTGGCCCTTCGCGATCGGAGGGTAGATTTCGGCGCACTGTGGGATGGCAGCACACTCACCTTCGTATACGACCCCGGAAGGGTCCAAGATCAACCCGCGCTCACACAGGTCGCCCAAGGGATCACCGCCGACTTTGATCTCCGGCGCCAAGGGCTTGATCACGTGGTGTACGCTCAGCGTTTCCACGTCGGCCGTGAGGCGGCAGCGCGATGGCTCAACATGACAGTGCCGGCCATCATCGCCTTCAGCATCCTGTCCGCAGGGATGTTCGCCGTGGCCGGCCACATCACGGCCATGAAGGAGCGCAAAATCCTCGACCGTCTCACGGTATCTCCCATGCACCCGGTGTCGTTTCTCCTCGCAGTGGTGTGCGTGCGGATGGTCGTGGTGTACATCTCCACGCTCATCACGCTATTCACGTCCCTGGCCGTGTTCAACGTCGACCTCGTGGTCGACTGGCCCCGCTACACCTTGTTCGTGGCCGTTGCCACGCTGGGGATGATGGGGCTCGGCGCCTTGATCACGTTGCTTGTGCGGCGCCCCTCCTCGGCAGCAAACCTGGCCGAGATTCTGGCCATGGGGATGATGTTTCTGTCGGGGATCTTCTTCCCCGTGGAGATCATGCCCGGGTTCCTGCAGACGCTCAGCCGAGCCCTGCCGCTGACGTACATGGCCGAAGCCCTGAGGTACACCACCGGCGTCGTGGACATGCCACCCCATCGGTTCCTGGCGATCACCGCCACCCTAGCCAGCCTGGCCGTGGTGCTGCTTCCGGCCCTGGGCCGCTATGTGGTTCGTCCCCAGCGGCGCTAGCCCTTCACCGAGCCCGCCAGGATCCCGCGGACGAAGTACCGCTGCAGCGAGAAGAAGACGAACACCGGCAGCACCATGGTGATGAACGCAGCCGCAGTAAGCAGTTCCCAGTTCTGCCCGCGATTGGTCACCAGATTCGCCACCGCTACGGTCAGTGGCGCCACGTCCGGGGTCGCCCCGACGAACACGAGTGCCACGAGCAGATCGTTCCAGATCCACAGGAACTGGAAGATGAACACGGACGCCAGTGCGGGCACGGAGATCGGCATCACGATCCGCCAGAACGTGCTCAGGGGACTCGAGCCGTCGATGGCCGCCGAGTCGAACAGCTCTTTCGGGATGCCGGAGATGAAGCTGTGCATGAGGAACGTGGTCAGCGGCAGTCCATACGCCGTATGCGCGAGCCAGATCCCGGGATAGGTACCTCCCAGCCCTATCCTGCGGAAAGCGGTGATGACGGGGATGAAGGTCACGTGCATCGGCACGACCATCAGCGCCACCACAAGCAGGAACAAGGCCTTGCGTCCCCTGAACTTCAGCCAGGCGAACCCGTAGGCCGCCAAGGATGCCACGATCACGGAGATGAGCGTGGAGGGAACGCTTATGAACAGGCTGTTACGGAATGCCAATCCTAGGCCCTCACGCGTGAGCACGCTGTGGTAGTTCTGCAGCGTGAACTGGCTGACATCGTAGAGCCTGGGGATCGTCGTCCACCAGCCCGACGTCACGATCTCGCCAGGCGTCCGGAAGGACGTGATGAGCAGTCCAAGCGTGGGCACCACCCAGACGAACGCGATCACCAAGAGGAAGACGTGGATTGGAAACCGACCCAGGAGCTTCGTAGGGTTCACCGCGCACCTCCCTGCCCAGTGAAGCGGCGCACGTTGACCACCATGAAAGGCACCAGGAAGAGGAAGAGCGCCACGGCGATCGCGGAGGCACGCCCGTAGTTCCTAAAGTTGAACATCTCCTTGTACATGCGGTTCGCAACCACCTCGGTCTCGAAGGCTCCGTTCGTCATGACGTAGACGACATCGAAGGTTTTGAGCACCTGCACGACCATCGTCACCCCGACCACCGTCGCCGTCGGCCACAGGAGCGGCAAGATCACCTTGCGGAAGGTCTGCCACTCGTTCGCCCCGTCGATGCGGCTTGCCTCCAGCAACTGTTTGGGGATGTTCTTGTAGGCGGCGGACATGATCACCATGCAGAAGCCCGTCCAGATCCAGATCGCGACAACGATAAGCAACAGGTTGTTCACCCACGGCCGGAGGAGCAGCCAACCTTGGGGCTCTCCCCCCAGGGCCACGACCAATGCGTTCAGCACACCGATCTGGGGCATCCCGGCCGGCCTGTAGGCGTACATGAACCGCCAGATCACGGATGCACCTACGTAGGAGATCGCTGCAGGCACGAAGATCACCGACTTGAGGATCCTCTCGTACCTCACACGGTCCAGCAACACGGCCAGTGCCGTGCCCAGTCCCACCGTGGTCATCGTGAATACCCCTACCCACAGGGCATTGTTCCGCAACGCCCCGGTCATCGTGGGATGGGTGAACACGTACCTCCAGTTGTCGAGGCCCACGTACCGGATGTCTCCGAACAGCGTTGCACCCCGGCCGTAGAAGGACCTCCAGACGGTGGCCACGGAAGGGTAGACGAGGAAGAACCCCAGGATGAGCAGAGCCGGGCCCACGAAGAACAGCCACGGCCTCTCTTGTGTCCTGCGCATGACGAAACTCGTGGTCCGCCGCGTGCAACTCCACAGCACCTGAGGGACACGCCACAGGCCCCGAAACACAACGCTCACACGACTCGCTCGCGCCATGCGGCCTCCTCCGCGGAAGACGGGGTGGGGCCGCGGATGCGGCCCCACCTCCGCCTGGCTAACGCGTGTCAGTCAGCGTACGCGTCGATCGCCGTATCCTCGATGAACTCGAGCACAACGTCGAGGGGAACACCGCTGACGTAGTCCATGACGCCGGTCCAGAACGAACCGGCCCCAACAGCACCCGGCATTAGGTCGGATCCGTCATAGCGGAAGATCTCCGCTTCGAGCAGCATCTGCCATGCCGTGCGAGCGATCGGGTCGTCCGGGTAGACGGCCATAGGATCGATGTTCTTGTTCGCCGCCATCTCCCCCAGCTCGCTGGCCCAGATCGTCTGTGCCTCGACGGAGGACAGGAACTGGACGAAAGCGATGACCTCCTCGCGCGTTCCGTTCAGCGGCCCGCCCGTGTCAAACACGATGGAGACGTCGCCGCCGCCCATGATGGGGATGCCAAACTCGGGGTCGATCTCCGGGAACGGGAAGACGTCGAAGTCCTCCCCAGGAACGAGACCCGGGAACTGGTCGGTGATGAACCCAGAGATGAACGTGGCCTGCTTGTGCAGGAACGCCCCCGGCGGATCGGTGAACAGAGGCGCCGCAGCGTCACCGAAGTTCGTCGTCAGCGCCCCAACGGGGCCGCCGTAGACGTAATCCGGATTGAGCACGATCTCGCCGAAGGTCTCGAACGCCTCGACCACAGCCGGATGCGTCCACGGGATCTCGTGGTTCACCCACTGGTCGTAGACCTCGGGGCCCGCTGTGCGCAGCATGATGTCCTCGATCCAGTCCGTGCCGGGCCAACCGGAGGCCGCACCCGACTCAAGACCGATGGACCACGGCACACCGCCGTCGGCCACGATCTGATCGCTGAGGGCCATGAGCTCGTCCCAAGTCTCGGGGATCTCGTAGCCCCTGGCCTCGAACTCGTTCACGTTGTACCACACGAGGCTCTTGACGTTGGCCGACTGCCACGTGCCGTAGAGCACCCCATCCACCATACCCAGGGGGGTCAGCGCGTCGATCTGCTCAGTGACGTCCACTAGACCGTCCAGTGGCACCAGATGGCCCTCACGCGCCCACTCCGTCATCAGGCCGAGCCAGGGGATCGGGCTGATGTCCGGTGGGTTGCCCGCTGCAATCCGCGTCTCCAGGATCGCCGGGCGGTCGCGTCCGACGATCTCCACGGTGACGTTGATGTCCGGATACTCCGCCATGAACGCCTCGACGACCTTGGCGAACGCCACCGCTTGATGGCCCGGCCAGCCATGCATCACGTGTACCGACTTCTGCTGGGCCAGCGCGAGGCCGCCGATCATCAGAATCCCTAGAAGCAACAACATTGCCTTCCGCATGCTATCCTCCCTTTGTCCACTCAACTGTCCATCGTTCCCGATGGCCAAGACCCGTACTAGTTTTGCTCTCCGCTCTCACCCCCTCGTACGTCGTCTGCCATGTCTGCATGGCATGAGCCTATATGGGCAGGCGCTCCTGTGCGCCTTGTCCGCTCCAGGACGCTCCAGTCACCCCCTACGATCACATCCGCCAGATCCTTGTGCCGCGAGATAATCGCGTGCTCCAGCTCCAGGACCTGTTGGAGATGCTCGTCCTGCACCTCCCGCCCCCGTGCCCTACGGTCGTTCATGGTTTCATGATAGGACCTATCGATGAACACTCGCAACCCTGCGGACGGAAGCAGCGTCGTGTAGGT
>PWTC01000005.1 GCA_003563005.1 Candidatus Acetothermia bacterium | reverse complement strand
GGGACACATGACACCAAAACTAAAGCTCTGACCCCTTTCGGTTTAGCCGCCGCCGACGGGGGGGAGGAGGGTGAGGACGTCGCCATCGCGGAGGGGGGTGGCGAGGCCCTGACGGTACTGCACTGCAGTGCCGTTGACCAGCGCGGCGATGTGCCGGTGCACCTGTCCCTGCCGGTCGTAGAGGCGTTCTCTGAGCACCGGGTGGCGCGCTACGAGGGCCGCCAGCGCAGCCGCCACATCCCCACCTTCGGGAAGCTCGAGCTCCACAGGGCCGCCCCCGATCTCACTCCGGAACGGGAAGTACATCTCGACCAAGACGCGCATCCCCGGCCCCTTCAGCGCCCCACCTCGCGCTGCAATCGGCGGGCGATCGCGCGGTGCCGCGCCAAGAGCGGGTCGAGCTCCACGCCGACGGGCTCACCGCCGCGCACGCGTACCCGGCCGTCGACCATGACACAGTCAGCGTATTGAGCGGCGCAGTGGACCAGCGCCGCCACCGGGTCGCCGGCACCGGCGAACGCAAGCTCTCCGAGCTCGAACAGGGCCAGGTCCGCGAGCTTGCCCTCCTCGAGCGAGCCAAGCTCCTCCTCCCGGCGTAACACCCGCGCGCCCCCGAACGTTCCCAGGGCGAGCGCGTCACGGGCCGAGAGCGCCGCAGCTCCGTGTCCCACGCGCGCCAACAGAAAGGCTTGCCGGGCTTCGCGAATCATGTTCGAGGTGTCGTTCGAGGCCGAGCCATCCACCCCAAGGCCGATCGCCATGCCAGCCGCGCGCATCGCCGGCACGGGGGCGATGCCCGAGCCGAGCAGCATGTTCGAGCTCGGGCAGTGGGCCATCCCCACCCCAGCCCCCGCCAACCGTTCGATGTCCTCCGGAGCGAGATGCACGAGGTGCGCCAGCCACACGTCGTCCGCGAGCCATCCCTGCGCCTCGAGGTAATCCACCGGCCGCATGCCGAACTTCTCCACGCAGAACGCTTCCTCGTCCCGGGTCTCCGCAAGGTGTGTATGGAGCAGCAACCCGTACTCCCGTGCTAGGCGCGCCGTCTGGCGCATGAGTTCCGGGGTCACCGAGAACGGAGAACACGGGGCCAAGGCGATCCGGAGCATGGATCCCGGGGAAGGGTCGTGGTAGCAGGCGATGAGCCGCTCGGAGTCGGCGAGGATCGTGTCGATGTCCTGCACCACGTCCGGCGGGGGCAGGCCTCCCTCTTCGCGCGAGAGGGACATCGAGCCGCGTGTGGGGTGGAATCTGAGTCCCACCTGGGCCACCGCCTCGATCTCCGCGTCCACGAGCTCCGAGGCTCCGGACGGGAAGAGGTACAGGTGGTCGGTGGTCGTCGTACAACCCGAAAGGAGTAGCTCCATCGCCGCCACTGCCGCCGAGACGTGGACGGCCTCGGCGTCGATCCCGCGCCAGCGCTCGTAGAGGAAGACGAGCCAGTCGAAGAGCTCCACCTCGAGCGCCCCCGGCACGGCACGGAAGAGCGCCTGGTAGAAGTGGTGATGGGTGTTGACGAGTCCAGGGATCATCACCCGCCCGCGCCCGTCGATCACCTCGTCCGCCGCCGCCTGTGGCGGATTCCCCTCGCCGAGCGCAGCGATGCGGTTGCCCTCGACGAGTAGCCAGCCAGAGCGGAGCTCGCGCCCGCGCGCGTCGAACGTGGCGATGACGTCGACGTCACGAAACAGGATCCGTCCGGCCATCCTCACTCCTTCGCACATCGTCACCCTGGAACGTCGCAGACGGGCTGCGACCATCGTCGGAGATGAACTCCGACGCTACAGACCCATCCCGCGCTACAGAACCATTCCGACTGCGTTGGGAGGGCCCCGCGTCCGGGACGTCGGAGATGAAGCCCGATGGCCCCCTGCAGTTTCACCTGAGCTAGAGCTGGAGGTCCGCCTGGTGGCACGTCTCCAGGAACGCAGTGAGCAAGGCGATCGTCGCCTCAATGTCGTCCTTGTGCGCCGCCTCGACGACCGAGTGCACATACCGGGTGGGCACCGAGAGGGTCACCACGGCCGCGCCCTCGCGGGCCAGCTGCATCGCGCCGGCGTCCGTACCGCCCCGCGGCAGGATCTCCATCTGGTAAGGGATATCCCTCTTCTCGGCCAGATCCACGAGGAACCGCACAAGGCCCGGATGCGATATGGAGGCCGAGTCCTTCAGCTTGATCCCCACGCCTTTGCCGAGCGCTGTCACCTGCTCGTGAGGTTGAACGCCGGGCACATCGCAGGCCACCGTCACGTCGAGGGCCACCGCGATGTCCGGGGCGATCGAGAACGCGCTCGTGCGCGCCCCACGTAGCCCCACTTCCTCCTGGACTGTGCCCACGAAGTAGACATCCGCCTGCTGACCCTTCATCCGCCGAACGGCCTCCAACCCCACGAACACGCCCAACCGGTCGTCGAGAGCCTTGCCGGAGATGAGGTCGCCGACCTCGATGAAGTCCTGGCGCAGTGTGATAGGATCGCCTACGCGCACCTTCTCCTTCACTTGTTCGCCGGGAAGCCCAAGATCCACGAAGAGATCGGTTATCCGAAGCTGCTTCTTCTTCTCTTCTTCGGTAAGAATGTGTATCGGTTTGCTTCCGATCAGGCCGGGCAAGGCTCCGTCGCGCGTGTGAACCATCACCCGCGAGGCCAGAAGCGTGCGCGGATCGAACCCTCCCACGGGGTCGATGCGCACGAAACCCTTCTCCGTGTCCACATGGGATACGAGAAAGCCGATCTCGTCCATGTGACCGGCCAAGGCTACCTTGGGGCCTTCGCCCCTCTTGCGGCCGATGACGTTGCCCAGGCGGTCCACCTCGATCTCATCGACATGCCCCTCCAAAGCCTGCCGACAGATGGTCCGCACCTCGTGCTCATAGCCGGGGATGCCGGCTGCCTCCGATAGCCTGCGCAGCAGTTCCACGTGGTCCTCCTTTCACGAATCGTCATGTTAGTCGAGCCCATGCGCGTTCGCCACGCTTGATCCTTTGGAAGGTGGAAAGCTAGAATCGTTGTCATGGAGGAACCGAGTTGATTCCGCTTCGAGCCTATCCTCGCGCCAGCATCCTGCCATACGTGACCGTGGCGCTGATCCTCCTCAACGGAATCGCCTTCCTCTACACGGGTACGCTCAGCACCTCCACCCACCCGGAGCAGGTGGAATGGATCGATGCCGGGCCTTGGCTCGAACGCTTCCCCGACGCTCTGCCTCCCGCACCAGGGTTCGACCCCATGCTGTACCGACGCCTGGCGCGGGGGGAAGGACTGCAGTACCCGGTGACACGACGTGATCACTTCTACGTGAGTTACGGTATCATTCCCGCCGAGCTGTGGGCCGGTGAAGACCTCCCGCCCACCATCCCAACCCCCATCTGGATGACGCTCTTCACCTCGATGTTCCTCCACGGGGGGCTGCTGCACCTCCTGAGCAACATGCTGTACCTGTGGGTGTTCGGTGAGCGGGTGGAGGAGGCGATGGGTTCCGTCAAGTTCCTGGTCTTCTATCTGCTCACGGGGATCGCTGCGGCGCTCATGCAGGCTGTGGTGCACCCCACTGCCACGGTGCCCATGGTGGGCGCCTCGGGCGCCATCGCGGGCGTGATGGGCGCCTACTTCATCTTGTTCCCGTGGTCGCGGGTGTTGACCGTCGTGCCGTTCTTCTTCTTCCTTCATCTCATAGAGATCCCAGCCATTCTGATTCTGGGACTATGGTTCGTGATCCAGTTCTTCTCGGGGATCGTCGACCTGTCGATGATGGGCGGCGTCGCCTGGTTCGCCCACTTGGGGGGCTTCCTCGCGGGGGCACTGCTCGTGTTCGCGTTCAAGCGCCGCGGGCTGGTGCCGGGACTCGTACGCTGGATCCAGTGGCGCCGTATGTACCGGAGCTGGTGAACGGCACATGCCAACTGTCCTTGGCATCGACGAGGCAGGTCGCGGAGCGGTGCTCGGTCCGCTCATCGTCGCCGGCATCCTGGCCGACGTCTCCGCTACCGCCCCCCTGCGCGCTGCGGGGGCTCGCGACTCCAAAGCCGTCCCGCGAGCGCGCCGCAGAGAGCTCGTACGGGCACTGGTGCCCCATGTGCACGCCTGCCGCGTGATCGTGGTGCCCCCGGCGGTGATCGACGGGGAGGGCCTGACGGGCATCGAACTCAAGGCCATCGCCGAACTGATCGAGCGCCTCCAGCCGGACCGCGTCGTGCTCGACGCCCCGGTGGGGCCGAACGCGATCCCCAGGTTCGTGAGCCTCCTGCGAAGGAATACCCCAAACCCTCCTCCCATCGAAGCCCGGCCGCGGGCCGACGTCTCCGATCCCATGGTGGGGGCCGCTTCCCTCCTGGCCAAGGTGGTGCGGGACGCGTACATGGCAGTCCTGCAGCGCGCGTACGGCGACATCGGCTGGGGTTACCCTGGGGAACCCAAAGTGCGCGCCTTCCTCGAGGGTTGGCTTGCCGACCACGGCCACCTGCCTCCCGTGTGTCGCACCCGCTGGGGCAGTCTGCGCCCACTCATCACGCCCATGCTCCCCCTTTGCATGTAGGTTGCATTCCGTGCTGCCTAGGGGCAAACTAGACCGCTTGAGACAGGCACCTTGCGATACCAAGAAGGAGGTTCCCAATGTCGAAGCGCACATATCAACCGCATCGCCGACGCCGCAAGCGGACGCATGGCTTCTTGTCCAGAATGCGCACAGCGGGCGGTCGGAACGTGATCGCGCGTCGCCGGAACAAAGGCCGCAAGCGCCTGAACCCTACATAGCGCTCGCCCCTTCACCTCCTGCGTTCAGCCTGTCAACAGGAAGGGATGTACGTGTCGAAGAAACGTGTGTATGAGATCGCAAGAGAATTGGATGTGCCCTCCAAGGACCTGATCAGCGCGCTCGCTGAGATGGGCATGGAGGGCCTTCGCGCCGTCAATACCGTGGAAGACGAGGAAGCCGAGCTCATCCGGGAGCTCTACCTCGAGCACCAACAGCGTGCGCCGGCCCCGGAGGCCGCCGAGGCAGAGGCCGAACCCGAGCGGCCCAAGGCGCCCCGCACGGTCGGGGATCCCCGGCCGCCCATCGTCGCAGTGCTGGGGCACATCGACCACGGCAAGACCACGCTCCTCGATGCGATCCGACGTGCCCACGTGGCCGATGAGGAAGCCGGGGGCATCACGCAGTCCATCGGCGCCTACCAAGCCATGGTGGACGGAAGGCCGATCACGTTCATCGACACGCCCGGCCACAAGGCGTTCACTGCCATGCGCGCGCGGGGCGCCCAGGTCACGGACATCGCCGTGCTGGTCGTCGCAGCGGACGACGGCGTCATGGCCCAGACGCTGGAGGCACTGGACCACATCAGAGCGGCCGGGGTCCCGATCATCGTCGCCATCAACAAGGTCGACAAGGCAGCCCAGAATCTCGACAAGGTCAAACAGGAACTCGCCAAGGTGGGTCTCAACCCCGAGGAGTGGGGCGGAGACACGATCACCGTTCCCATGTCCGCCCTCAACAACGAAGGCGTGGACGATCTTCTGGAGATGATCGTGCTGGTCGCCGACATGGAAGATATACGTGGCGAGCCGGCCGGCTCGCTCGAGGCGACCGTCATCGAGTCGCACCTCGACCCAGGGATGGGCCCTGTGGCCACGGTCATCGTGCGCAACGGCACGCTGCGCGAGCGGGACATCATCGTGGTGGGTGCCGCTTGGGGCCGCATCCGTGCGCTCATGGACCATCGGGGGCAGCGCCTCAAAGAGGCCGGCCCGGGAACGCCGGCCCAGGTGCTCGGACTCAGCGACGTCGCCGACGCGGGCGACCGTGTGGAGCGGGTTGCCTCCCAGTCGGAGGCGAAGCGACTCGCCGGCTCACGCCAGCAGGCGGCCCGAGAGCAGCGACAGACGGCCCGTCCGCTCATGACGTTCGAAGATCTCCTCGAGCAGAAGGAGACGGTGAAGCTCTACCTCGTGCTCAAGGCAAGCAGCGCAGGTGCGCTCGAGGCTGCCCGCTCCGAGGTGGCCTCCATCGAGCAGCTGGAGGGCGTCGAGGTCCAGGTCCTGCATGAGGGCGTGGGCGGGATCACCGAGTCGGATGTGCTGCTCCTCTCTACCGTAAGCGAGGGACGCCCCCTCGTGCTCGGGTTCGGGGTGAAGGTGGACAACAAGGCCAAGCAAGCGGCCGAGAGCCGCGGCATTCCCATCCGCACCTACGACATCATCTATGACCTTACCGAAGACGTCAGCCGCGCCGTGCGGCGCCTGGCAGGGCCGGAACTGGTGGAGACCAAGGTCGGCGAGGCCGAGGTACTGCAGATCTTCGACATCGAAAGCGTGGGCAGGGTGGTCGGCTGCGCGGTGCGCTCCGGCCGGGTCGTCCGCAGCGGTACGGTAAGGGTCCTCCGCGATGGCGAGTTCATCCACGCCGGCGGCATCGCCACCCTCCGACGTTTCACCCAAGACGTGCGCGAGGTGCAGTCGGGCCGCGAGTGCGGCATCCGTCTCCGCGATTTTGACGAGGTCAAGGTCGGGGACGTTCTCGAGATCTACACCCTGGAGGAAGTCCACCCCGAGTAGAGCCATGCATGTGGGCGTGTTGCGCGTCAGGCTTAGGCTTTTCGCCTGCCGGTCGCTGAAGGACAAGCGGTCCGTCATCAAGGGACTGCTCGCACGCACGCGGCGGGAGTTCAACGTCTCGGCCGCGGAATTGGATCTACTCGATGAGCCTTCTGCCGCCCTGCTCGGGTTTGCCCACCTTGCAGGCGACGGCCGGTTCTCCGATGAGGTCCTCGCCGAAATCCTCCGCCGCATGAGAGGCAGTCGGGACTACATCGTCGAGGACCATCGCTTGGAGGTCATGTGATGCACCCCCGCATGCGCGCCCGAATCGCCGCGGAGATCCAGCGGACGCTGGCCGACATCCTGGAACACGACGTGAAGGATCCCACCATCCGCGAGGCCTTTCCCACGGTGGCCGAGGTCGTCCTGTCCACCGATGGCAGCCACGCCAAGGTTTACGTCTACGTTCCCGATGACGTGGAAGATCGTGAGGGAGTCCTCGCCGCTTTCGACAGAGACCGGGGCTTCCTGCGCTCGGCGCTTGCAGCGCGCCTTGAGATGCGACGCGTGCCCGAGCTGGCATTCTACCTCGATCTCACGCTCGACCGGGCGCTGCACTTGGAGCGCGTGTTCGACGAGGAGTTCCCGCCCGAGGAAGAAGAGGAGCTCGATCCAGAAGAGCCTCCGACCGATGAGGCCTGAGCGGTTGCTGCCGGTCCTGCTCCTGGGTGCACCCTTCGACGAAGCCGCGCTCGACGGCTTGGCCGCCCCGATCCTCGGGAGGGTGAAAGCGGACCTCGGTGTGGAGCTCATCCCCACGGACTTGTCCGGGCTCGCCCGGACCCCGCTGCCCGCGCTGCTGCTGCTCACCGGAGGGACCGAGCAGGCAGCGCTGGCAGCTTCCGCCGAGTTCTCCGGTCCCTTGCTGGTTCTGGCGCACGGCGCCCGCAACGCCCTGCCCGCCGCCATGGAGGTGGTGGCCGCCCTTCAGGCGAGAGAACGACAGGCACGCCTCGT
>PWTC01000153.1 GCA_003563005.1 Candidatus Acetothermia bacterium | reverse complement strand
TTTGGGCTGCAGGAGTGGGGCGGGGCCGTCGGTGACTTTGGCACCTTGGTACCCTTCGTCGTGGGGCTCATCACCATCTGCGGGCTCGCCCCCGCGGGACTTCTGGTCACGCTCGGCCTGGCCAACGTAGCCACCGGACTCCTGTTTAGGCTTCCTATTCCGATCCAACCGATGAAGGCCCTGGCCGCCATGGCCATCGCTGGCGTGTGGAGCTCCGACAAGGTGCACACCGCCGCTTTGGTGATGGGGGGGCTGTGGCTGCTCTTGGGGGCGTCGCGGGCACTGAGAACCCTCGGTCGTTGGACCCCCGATCCGGTGGTCCGGGGGATCCAGCTCGCCCTGGGCATCACACTGGCGCTCCAAGGAGCCCGTTGGATCGCCGGTGGGTGGTGGCTGGGGCTTGGTGCCTTGGCGCTGATCCTCCTCTGTCAGCTGACACGCCGCGTGCCGGCCTCGCTGGCGGCGATCGGCCTGGCGGTCCTCGTGATGGCCCTGCGGGGCGACCTTGTGGGCCTTCCCGGGCCAGCGCTGTCGCTTCCCCAGCTCACTTTGCCGGACCTCGGCCTCGTGTGGCCGTCTCTCCGCGACGGCGGGCTGGCCCAGATCCCACTTACGATCACCAACTCCGTCATCGCCACGGCCATCCTCCTGCGACGCTGGTTCCCAGGTCGAGAGGTAAGTGAGCGCAAGCTGGCCCTCAGCGTCGGGTTCCTCAACGCAGCGCTCCCCCTGCTCGGGTCGATGCCGCTGTGCCATGGGGCCGGCGGCCTCGCAGCGCGGTACCGCTTCGGCGCTCGAACCGGCGGCGCGAACCTGATCGAGGGCACCCTCGAGCTCACCGCAGGGCTGATCTTCTCCGCCGCGCTGGCCACCTTGTTGGTCGCGTTCCCCATGCCGGTATTGGGAGCGATGATGCTCCTGGTGGGGCTGGAGCTCGCCAAGTTCGGCCGGGAGCTGCGACTCGACTGGGGCCTGGTGCCCGCACTGACCACCGTGGTCGGGACACTGGTGGCGAACATCGCTGTCGGCTTCGCGGCTGGACTCCTCGTGCACTACCTCTTGTTTGCCCGCCCCGAGGGGGGACGCCCGCGGGCGGTGTTCCGCCGATCACCAACACAGAGGCGATGACCCCACCCAACGAGCGCTCTTGGCTCTCTCCGTTCGCGTGTTTGGCAGAGCGCCGCCGCCCGGATACCATCGGCCCGCGATGGCTCAGAGCATACCGGAGCGTGCCGTGACATGATCCCCCCGGTCGAGGAAGGGGAGGTCTTTGTCCTCTACCTCCAGTTCGCCCCGGGGCGCGACGTCGCTGCCAACCTGGGCCAGGTCGACCAGCACATCGCGCGGGCGCGCAAGAACTACGGCCGGTTCGACCTCGTGTGCCTGCCAGAGTACTTCTCGCTGGGCGTGCGACGCCGCCTGGGCCGAAAGACCGCCCGCCGGGTGATGCGCGAGTCGCTGGCCTGCCTCCAAGGCTGGGCACAGGATTGTCAGGCTTACGTGGTCGGGGGCACGATCCCCGAGGTGCGGGGAGACACGGTGTACGACACGGCCTATCTCATCGATCCGTGTGGCGATGTGGTCACCGGATACCGCAAGATGCACCTCTTCGCCGACTGGGGCGAGACGGCGATCTACCGCCCCGGAGCTGAAGCGAAGGTGGTCGAACTCGGATTCTGCAAGCTGGGCATCGCCGTGTGTCGCGACCTCCGCTTCCCCAACCTCTTCGGAGGACTCCGGGAGCAAGGCGCGGACATCTTCTGCGTCCCCACGAGCTGGAACTATCCCTACGACGTGGACTGGGAGATCCTGGGCCGTTGCCGCGCGCTGGAGAACCAGGCCTACTTCGTGCTCACGAACATCACCGGGATGCACCAGCGCGAGCGCTTCTTCGGCCGATCGATGGCGGTGGACTACCGTGGCAATGTGATCTCCATGATGGACGACCGTCCGGGCTACCAGGTCGTGCATCTGGACATGCGCGCCCTCCAAGAGTGGCGTGACACTTTCCGCCTGTTCGGCCACGAGGAGGCCCGGCGTACGCTCTACGAGCAGCAGATCGTGGGCGAGTAACGACATCAGTCCTGTAGAGCCTTTCTGTGTCTTGTAAGGTGTTTTTCTCCTCTTAACTTTTCACTTCGCGGCCAGCGTGGATATAGAGAAGTTAGTAGCTTATTGCATCGCATTAGTGCGTATTGAAACCTTGACAGACGGTGCTTTATGCGTAGTATCGTAGCGTGCTGTTCGAAACTTGGCGCTATATCGGCAACAACTGGGCATACATCGGTCGGCTGACGGTCGAGCACCTGCAGATCATCGCCGTGGCCAATGGGTCGGCCGTGTTCTTCGGCGTGCTCATAGGCATCTTCGTGTCCGGCCGCGGTCGGGAACGTCTGGCCCAGCTGGTGATGTACCTGGCCAGCATCATGATCACCATCCCGTCGCTCGCCCTCTACGGCTTCCTCATGGGGATTCTCTCAGCCTTGGGCCTGAGGTCGATCGGCTTCCTGCCGGTCGTCATCGCCCTCACGCTGTACGGACTCCTACCGATCATCCGCAACACTTACACCGCCATCACCGAAGTGGATCCAGCCATGATCGAAGCTGGGCGCGGTATGGGGATGTCCGAGCTTCAGATCCTGTGGAAGGTCAAGCTACCGCTGGCCGTGCCGGTCATCATGGCTGGCCTGCGGCAAGCGGTCGTGATGAACATCGGCATCGCCGCCATCGGTGCCTACATCGGAGCGGGAGGACTGGGACAACTCATCTTCCGAGGGATCGCCAACTGGCGCCCACATCTGATCGTGACCGGGGCCATCTTCGTGTCCCTGTTGTCGATCGCCGCGGATCTCCTGCTCGGGCGCGTGGAGTGGCTGGCCACACCGAAAGGTATCCGCACAAGGGGGCGCGCGTGATCAAGTTAGAGGACGTGACCAAGATCTACCCCGACGGGACCAAGGCCGTGGACGACGTCACGCTCGAGATCGAGAAGGGTGAGTTCTGCGTGCTCTTGGGACCCTCCGGCTGCGGCAAGACGACGTCGCTCAAGATGATCAACCGGCTGATTTCTCTGTCGCAGGGCAAGATCTACGTCGATGGACGTGACGTCTACCAGATGGACGTGAACCAACTCCGTCGCAGCATGGGCTACGCGATCCAGGAGATCGGCCTGTTCCCCCACATGACAGTCGAGCAGAACGTGACCACCGTGCCACGATTGCTCGGCTGGAGCAAAGCCAGGTGCCGCGAGCGCACGGCAGAACTCCTCGACCTCGTCGGCCTCAGTCCACCGGAGACGTTCATGCGGCGCTTCCCCAACGAACTGTCGGGGGGACAGAAACAGCGCGTCGGCGTGGCGCGTTGTTTGGGTGCCGACCCGCCGATCCTGTTGATGGACGAGCCCTTCGGTGCGATCGATCCCATCACGCGCGAGCGTTTGCAGGACGAGTTCCTACGCATTCAGGACGAAATCCGCAAGACGATCGCCTTCGTGACCCACGACATCCACGAGGCAGTCAAGATGGGTGACACGATCGCGTTGATGCGAGACGGCATCCTGGTACAACACGCACCTCCGGCGGAGATGCTCGCGCATCCCAAGGACAGCTTTGTGGAGGACTTCGTGGGTTCCGACCGTGCGCTCAAGGCGCTACAGCTGATGAGGGTCCGCGACGTCATGGACGAAACACCGCCGAAGGTTCGGATTGACGAGAGCCTGGAGACCGCGCGCGGCCGCATGCAGGAACTCGGCGTCAACTTCCTCGCGGTGGTCAATGAGGATGAGCGGTTCGAGGGCTGGGTCAACCGACGCGTCCTTCGCCGTTCGGGAGAACAAGTCAAGGATGTCATGATGCGCTACACGGTCACCGGACGCCGCGACACGCCGGTCAACGAGGCGCTGTCCTTGATGCTCGGGAGCGCGATCGGCAACCTCGGTGTGGTCGATCGCAGGGACAAACTCATCGGAGTGGTCACGTTCCGCAGTCTGAGCGAGGCCATCCAGGCCAGCTACAGCGAAGATGAGGATCCCGACGAGGCGCATGCGGAAAGGGAGACGGCAGCATGAAGCGCTATCTCCCGATGCTCGTGGCGCTGGGCGGAATGGTCGGCCTGACCATCTGGATGACAAACATCGGCCAGGTTGGGTTCTTCCCACTGGCCGCCCCCAGCAAACTGCTGCGCGAGGTCATGCGCCATCTTCAGATCGTCGTCTACGCGGCTGCACTGGCGATTGGCGTCGGGCTTCCGCTCGGCTTTGTGCTCACGCGGAGGGCGTTTCGGTTTGTGTCTCCTATACTGGTTGGTCTGACGAATATGGGCCAAACCCTGCCTACTCTTGCGTTCATCGGCATCTTCGCCGTCGTGCTCGGGCTGGGCCTGCAGGCCGCAGTCATCGCCCTGGCCGTGTACGCATTGCTTCCCATTGTGCGCAACACGTACGCCGGGATCCGGTCCGTGGACCCGGCCACCAAGGAAGCCGCCCGAGGCATGGGCATGTCCACCGCCCAGATCGTGTGGAAGGTGGAGTTGCCCCTGGCAATGCCCGTCATCATGGCGGGGATCCGCACGTCCACCGTGCTCAATGTAGGCACAGCCGCCGTCGCCGGCATGATCGGTGCGGGCGGCTTGGGCGAGATCATCATGAGCGGCCTGGCGATGAGGGTCACAGAGATGGTGCTGCAGGGCGCAGCTCCGACCGCGGGTCTGGCGATCGCGTTGGACGCAGTGCTCGGCACAGCCGAGCAGTGGCTGACCCCAAGGGGCATGAAGCCGGCCACTGAGATGGTTTTCCGAGGCTGACTGCAGAGGGAGGTGATCTACGGACAGGAAGACGATCATGCACTCGACTGTTCTCCAAGGAGGGGATGTTACAATGTTGAGGAATGTTGCGAAACTTCTGTTGGTTACGTTGCTTGTCGGTCTGCTCGCTGGGGCAGCGTTCGCACGCCCCATAAGGATCGGAACGAAGAACTTCACCGAGCAGTACATTGCGGGTGAGCTGATGGCTCAGCTGCTCCGAGAACACGGCTACAACGTGGACCTGCGAACGGGCATGTCCAGCGATGTACTGCGCGAGGCCCTGGTGACGGGCGATGTCGATATCTGTATGGAGTACACGGGCACGCATTGGCTGTCCCACACCATGCATCTGTTCGATGGCGAGACCTCGGAGGAGATGTTCGAGCAAGTGCGCGCATACGACGCCGAGCTCGGCATCGTCTGGCTTGACCCTATCTGGAACAACAACACCTACGCCCTCGCCACGACGCAGGACTTCGTGGACGAAACCGGGGTGCGCACCCTGAGTGACTTCGCGGAGTACGTGACCGCGAGGGAAGGCAAGGTGCCGATCGCGACGACATTCGAGTTCTACGGCCGACCTGACGGCCTGCTGGGAATGCAGCTGCACTATGGGTTTGCGTTCGATCCGCAGTACGTGACCCCGGTGCTCCCAGGCCTCACGTTCGAGTACCTGCTGAGCGGTCGATCCGTGATCACGTTGGTGTTCGGCACCGACTCGGTCGTGGTCGAGCACGGCTGGGTCATCCTGGAGGACGACAAGAACTTCTGGCCGCCTTACGACCTGGCGCCCAACGTCCGTGCCGACCTCCTTGAGCTCTACCCTGAGATCGCCGATATCCTGGGCGAGCTCGTGGCCGCGTTCCCCGACGAGCCGGCCGAGGCCCAGCGAGTGATGACCGAACTCAACTGGATGGTGGACTTCGGCGGCATGGAGCCCGATGAGGCAGCGCGGGAGTTCCTGATCGAGCACGGCCTGATCGAGGGCTAAGCTCGGGCATCAAGGTCGTTCGGAGGGGGCCGGCATGCCGGCCCCCTCTTGTTTTCACGCCACCACGTGCTTTGCCACGAGAGGCCCTCCCCTCAGCGAAACACGCGGTACTTCCTCCACCACTGCTCGAGTTGCTCAAGCTGCTCGGGATCCCCCGTTCTCAAGCTGAGCGCGGTGGCCAGCGCGCCGATGAGGGCGATGGGGGCAGCAAAGGAGTCCACGTAGGACATGGCCCGGCTGCGGGCGAGCAGCACATGATCGGCCAGCGGCACCAGGGGTGAGAGGTGGGAGTCCGTGATGGCCACCACGGTGAGCCCGTGCGCACGGGCGGCCTCCAGGTAGTCCACCGTGACCCGCGCGTAGCGGGGGAATCCCAGGCCGACCACCAACGAACGCGGGGTGGTGTGGACGAGTTCCTCGAAGAAGGTGCCGTCCCCGCTCGTCACCGCCACCACCGTGGGGACGCTCTTCTTCAGCGCCAAGCGCGCGTACTGCGCCAGCGCCGCCGACATGCGCAGGCCCACCACCAACACGCGATCGGCCTCGGCCAGTCGATCCACGACCCGCGACGCCTGGTCGGGATCGAGCGACTCGATCGTCTCCTCGATGTTCCTGAGGTCGCGCCACAAGGACTGGATGACCGGCAGCTCACCGGGCAGGCTGCGCGGCTGCAGTCTCAGGCGCTGGACAGTGGTGAGTTCTTGTTGGATCAGGTCCTGGAGCGCGCGCTGCAGCGCAGTGAACCCGCTGTAACCTAGATCCATGGCGAAGCGGATCACGGTGGGCTCAGAGACGCCCACCCGACTGGCGACTTCGGCCGCCGTCAGGAACGCCGCCTCCAGGTGTGTGTCGAGGATGTACTTGGCGACGCGGGCACGCTTCCCTGGGAAGCGTGTCCTGCGGATCGCCGTGAGCAGATCAGCCTTCCCCTCCTCAGCCATCTCCCCTCTCCCTGGTGAAGCCTGTGCCTCGGCCCGCAGGCTCAGCACGCGGCAAGATGAACGCCACGCTTGACAGAATCGCAACAATCGGTATACTGAAACCCATGCTACAGTTTGGCAAAAGTGTTGTCAAGGATTCGCACAGGAGGTGCCTATGGCTGGCGATGCATTAGGCGGCCTGGAGGTCCGTGCGCTGCACGGAGAACAGATCGAGAGCATCCATGCGGCAGCGCTGCGCGTACTCGAGAAGGTGGGCATCGAGGTGACGGACCCCTCGACGCGAGAGATCCTGGCCGACTACGGGGCGAAGACGGACGGAGACCGCGTGTTCCTGGGCAAGAACGTCGTGGAGCAGGCACTGGAGAGCGCACCTTCGCAGTTCTCCCTCTACGCCCGCGGTGAACACCCTGCCCTAGAGCTGGGAGCCGGGGACGTCTATCTCGGCACGGGCGGGGCGGCCATCCGTGTACTCGACCCCGAGCACGATACGTTCCGTGAGTCCACTCTTGAGGATCTCGCCGAGCTTGCTTGGCTGGTGGAAAACCTCGAGCACATCCACTTCTTCCTACGCCCGGTGATCGCTCGCGACGTGGCCGACGAGGAACTCGACGAGAACACGCTGTTCGCCTGCCTGGCGAACACCCAGAAGCACGTTACGTTGGCCGCAAGCTCTCCCGGGTCTCTGGACAGGCTCGTGCACATGGCATCGCTGGCAGCGGGCGGGGAAGACGCGTTCAAGGCGAGGCCGTTCTTCTCCTTGACCTGTTCCTGGATGGTGTCCCCCCTCCGCGTTGACACAGGCGTCGCACGAGTGCT
>PWTC01000057.1 GCA_003563005.1 Candidatus Acetothermia bacterium | reverse complement strand
CCTACGAGCAGCTCGAGCTCGACGAGGCGGCCGCGGAGGCACTCGCCCTCGTGCGTTCCGTGGACCTGTTCATCCAGGCGACAGAGCCGTTCAAGCTGGCCAAGGATCCGGCCCGCGCGGCCGAGGTCGGGCCGATCCTGCACCAGTGCGCGGAGGCGCTACGGCTGGCCGCACTGCTGCTTTGGCCGATCATGCCCGAGCGGATGATCGCGGCGCTGCGACGGCTGGGGTGTGTCAAGCAGGCCAGCCTCCTTGCGGAGACCGGCACAGGCCGACTGGACCCGTGGCTCCAATGGGGCGGCCTGGAGCTTGGCCACATGCTCGAGAGCGGCCCGCCGCTCTTTCCCCGCCGCGAGGACGCTGGGTCCTAGCCGTCAGCCAAGACCAGCGAAGAGCACACCTCTACCAGGGGCCCGGTCGGCGCGCGATGCACAGAGGCGAACGAACGAGGACAATGGCCCGCATGCTCACCGGAGACGAACGCAGACCGTTCGCGGTCATCGTCGAGGACGAAGACGCAGCTCAGGCGCTTGAGGCGTTCCGAGAGCCGCCCTCCTAGGATACGCTGCGTCTTGTGGACGGTGCCGAAGCGCTCGCCTACATGCAGCGAGAGGGGAAGTACCCAGCGCGCTTGACGCGCCGCGGGCGGCCGCAGTAGCATGCCTTTCGAAGGGATCCACTATGAAAAGCAAGAAGAAGAGAATCCTGACCGAACACCGCCGGCGGCTTGCGCTTGAGGAGGTCCGCAAGCGAGGTGTCGTCAGGACTTCCGAGCTGTCCGCTGCGTTTTCCGTCTCACCGATGACCATCCGCAACGACCTCAAAGCCCTTGCTGAGCAGGGGCACCTCGTGCGCGTACACGGAGGGGCCATGGCCAAGGGGGTGCTCACTGCCGAGCCGTCCTACCACGAGAAGGCGTCACTGAAGGTCGAGGAGAAGCGGCGCATCGGCCACCGAGCGGCCCAGCTCGTCGAGGAAGGCATGGCTGTGTTCATCGGCAACGGCAGCACAACCATGCACGTGGTGCATGCTCTGGCGGAACGCCCCCGTGGTCCGTTCCGCGCTTTCACAAATGCCCTGAACCACGCCATGGAACTCACACGGGTTCCCGATGCAGAGGTCTACGTGCTTGGCGGCTGTCTCCGCGGGGTCTCCTATGCACTGGTCGGCGGACTGGCGCGCGGCGCACTGGAGGGTGTGTACTTCGATCTGGCGTTTCTGGGAGCCAACGGCATCAGCCCTCAGTTCGGGGTCACCATTCCCTCGCTGGAGGAGGCCGAGGCCGTAGCTGCTGTGGTGCGCCGCTCTCGACGTACCGTGATCCTGGCCGATCACAGCAAGTTCGGCGTGGTCACACACGGGAAGTACGCTGCGTTACAGGACATCGATGTGTTGATCACTGACAGGGAGCTCGATCCGCAGGTCCGCCGCCCCGCCGATCAGCTGGGCGTCGAGATCATCCTCGCCTGAAGCGCGCTCACCCGCCGGAGGCCCTCCCCACGTTCACTTGTCTGTCTCAGCGAACGCCTTCACCAGGTACCTCTGCATGAAGATCACCACGGAGACCGGCACGACGATCGTCAACACAGCCGAAGCCATCACTACACCCCACTCGGTGGCTGCCTCCGGGCCGCCGAGCATCTTGACCAGACCCATGGCGACGGTCTCCATGTCCCCCCTTGTCGTGATCAGCAGCGGCCAGAGGTATTGGTTCCAGCCATACAAGAACAGGATCACGAACAAGGCCGCGATGTTGGGGCGGATCACCGGGAGTACCACCGACCACAGGCACCGCATCGGCCCGGCTCCGTCGATCTTGGCTGCATCCAGAAGGTCGCGTGACAGTGCACGCAGATGCTGTCTCAACAGAAGCGTCCCTGTAGTAGAGACGATCCACGGCAGCGTGAGACCCGCGAAGGAGTTCATCAGGCGGAAGTCAGCGGCGAGTCTGTAGGTCTGGAACATCCGCACCTCGAGCGGCAACATCACCGTGATCAGCACTGTCCAGAAGAAGAAATTGCGCAGGGGGAAGCGGAAGAACACCACGGCATAAGCGGTGAGAACGGTCAACACCACTTTCCCCGCAGCGATCAGAAACGCCATGACAGCAGAGTTCATGATGAGCCGCTGGACGCCAGCTCCCCCGTACCGTGCGCCCATCGTCCACGCTTGTGTGTAGTTCTCAGACCCGTACCTTCCAAACCAGAGAGGCATCTGCCCTCTTCCAATCGTGCCCGCGTCGTGGGTGGAACCGACGATGGCCACGTACAGCGGCAGCACAACCACCACCACCGCGAGCGAGAGCGCCGCGTAGGCAAACCACTCGCGACGCAGGACCTTCGGGAAGCTAAGCATAGTGCACCCTCTTCTCCACCCACCTGAACTGCAGTGCCGTCAACAACACCACGAACACAAGAAGTATCACGGACTGCGCAGCGGACCGATTAATGTTCTGGTAGATCATCCCGTCGACATACAGCCGGTACACGAGGATCTCGGTCGCCCCTGCCGGCCCTCCCTGGGTCAACGCATGCACGATGCCGAAGCCTTCGAACAGGGAGTACACGATGTTCATGATCAGCAGGAAGAACGTGGTGGGGGACAGGATGGGGTAGACGATAGACCAGAAGGTCCTCTTGGATCCCGCTCCATCGAGATGGGCCGCCTCGACCACAGATCTTGGCACAGACTGAAGTGCTGCGAGATAGAAGATGAAGTTGTACGCAATGCGCTGCCACACAGCCACCAAGATGACCAACAGCAGCGCCTGACCCCCATCCAGCCGGTAGTCCCAACGGATCCCGATGTCCCCAAGGAACCGCGCGATGATGCCGACCCGTGGGGCCAACAAGAAGCGCCACAGGACCGCGGTCACCGCTGGAGCCAGCGCGTAGGGAAGGAGCAGCAGCGTCCGGTACACCCGCTTGCCGCGCAGGGGCTTGTCCGCCATCGACGCCAGGAACAGCCCGATGAACATCGACAACACGGTGACCAGCACGGCGAAGACGAGGGTCACCCGCAGCGATGAGAAGAACCTAGGATCAGAGAACAGACGCGTGTAATTCTGTATGCCGATGAACGTCGTGCGGACACCCAAGGGGTCCGTCCGGAAGAAGGACTGGTACAGGGCCTCCACCGACGGGTAGATGAACCACAGCCCAGTCAGGATGATCTGTGGCGCGATGAGCAGGTACGGAAGAAGCTTGTTCTTGAAGACCGGCTGGGTCTCCACGTCGCCCTCCCCTCTATAGCGGTGAGGGACCCCGCCCCGGTGAGCGGGGTCCCATCACCGGCAAAGATATGTGCTTCTACTTGTAGATGGCCTCGAAGTCCCGAAGGATCTCATTGCCCCGCTGCACCATACGGTTCAGTGCGTCGCGGGCCGTGTTGTCCGTGAGCCGTCAGGCGAAGGCGCGCTCCAGCTCCTCGTACATGAGCACGCGAATGGCCGGCATGTTGCCCAAGCGGATGCCACGGGAGTGCTCGACGGTCTCCGTGCGCAGAAGCTGCAGCACGGGGATCTCGGCAGCCGGAACCTCATCGTAGTAGCCTTGCGCAGTGGCGAGGTTGTACGCCTCGTAGGTGACCGGCATATACCCCGTGTTGATGTGTCTGAGGACGATGTTCTCCGCCTCGGTCAGGAAGGCGAAATACTCTGCCATACCCCGGAAGTGCTCTTCGGTCGCCTGCGGAGGCCGCAGCGCCCACAGCGCCGCGCCGCCGAGGATGGAGTTGTACGGCGACTCGACTACGTCGTCGTGATAGGGAAGGTACGCCACGCCCCAGTCGAAGTCGGCTTCACGCTCGATGCGAGCGCGCAGACCTGAAGACGCGAGCAACATCGCGGCCTCGCCGGCCGGGAACAGCCCGTCGGCCTCAGCGTCCCGTCCGCCCCAAACGAACGAGCCCTCTTGGTGCATCTCCAGCAGCATCTGGAGGTGCGCAACCCAGAAGTCGCTGCCCAGCATCAGCTCAGCGTCCAGCCCCTCGAACCCGTTGCCCCTGCTGGCAAGCGGCTGGTTGTGCAGCGCCGACATCTGCTCGAACAAGGTCCAGGTTGGCCATGCCGCAGAGAGTCCGATCGGTGCAGCACCCGCATCGACGATCTGCTTGGCGGCCGCCCGCACCTCAGCCCACGTCTGGGGTGGCTGATCGGGATCCAGCCCCGCCGCCCGGAAAGCGTCCTTGTTGTACCACATCACCGAAGTGGAAGAGTTGAACGCCAGGCCACCAACCCTGCCATCGGGGAGGGCGTAGTAGCCAGCCACACCGGGCAGATAGTCGCTCCCGTCGAACGGAATCCCTGTGTCGGCCATCAGATTAGCGATCGGGTAGACCACGTCCTCCATCGCCATGATGGTGGCCGTCCCCACCTCGAACACCTGCACGATGTGCGGCGGGTTGCCGGCACGGATCGCGGCGATGGTGATTGACAACACTTCTGGGTACGTCCCCTTCCAGATAGCGTTGACCCAGTACTTGTCCTGCGACTCGTTGAACCGTGCCGCTTCCTCCTGGAACGCCTCGTACAGCGCTCCACGCAAGGAGAACCAAACCTCTAGCTCAACGCGGCCTGCGGGGACCTCGCTCGCAGCCGCCAGGCTCCCCAGCAACAGAGCCGCTCCCAACACGCACAGCATGACTCGCTTCATCGTTCCCTCCTTAAGGCTAACGCGCAGCCACACAGACCCTTCTCCTGCGCAGTGTAGAAGACTCCCGAGTCCCACTCAGCCCCATCCCACCTCCTTCTCCCTGTCCGCAACCCAGTCATCGTATGCATCCGCGCCCACATGCGCAGTACAGCGCCCGGCAGGATCAACTCGCACATCTTCCCGACCCGGAAGCACGCTGCACGTGTTGTAGCGAATGCATACAAGAGCGAACGCCACGCGCGCAGCCGTGTCCTCAGCAAAAGCCGGCAACCCGCGTGGCGTGTTGATGCCATCATATTTCGTTTCATTGCGCAACGGTACTATAGTGGCTCCCTCGGACCCTGTCAAGAGGAACGCCACGCACGCTGCACGCCGCCCCCGGCAGGCGCGTCCGTCGTTCTCAATGGCGCTTGGCACGCCACATGTCCACGAACATGTGTCCAGCTCCTACATCAACTCCGTCACCAAGCGTATGCCTGCCCATCGGCCCTATCCTTGGTCCTCAACGAAGCTTGACCCTTGCAGCGGCCCGTGCTACCATCCTGAGCGCAATGAAACGATACCAGCCGCAAAGGACTACCGGGAGAAAAGGCAACCGCTGGGCTCGTCCCACCGACACTGGCGGCGAGCGATGAAGATCATCGGGCACCGGGGGTGCGGGGCGGACCGCCCGGAGAACACCGCCGTTTCGCTCCAGCGGGCACTTGAACTCGGCGTCGATGGGATCGAGGTGGACATCTGGCCCACCAAGGATGAGGGCTTCGTCCTCGTTCACGACGCGGACATTTGCTCCCTCACGGGTACGCAGGGCTGGCCCATCCACCTCACCAAGACCATCCTCCAGCAGATCGATGTCGGGGCACGGTTCGGCCCAGGCTACGAGGGAGAGCGGATCATCTCCCTTGAGAAAGCGCTGGAGATCATCGCTGGCAAGATCGAGGTGTTCCTCGAACTCAAGCGCACGCGTCATGATGAGGAGTCGGTCGGCTGGATCGAGCCTCGCCTCGCGGACCTGCTCCGCGCGCACGGTGCGGTACCCTGGACAGTCGTCGTCTCGTTCGATCACCGAGCTCTGCAGGCGCTGAAATCGTACGCTCCCGAGATTCGCACTGGCATGCTGTACGCCGGTGAGTGGCTCAACCTGTGGGACGAGGTGGCGCTGCTGGCGCCGGACATGCTGCTTCCACACTGGGCGCAGACCACGCGCGCCCTGGTGCACCGGGCACACGCGCAGGCGCTCGAAGTGCTCCCGTGGATCGTGAACCAAGAGTACGTGCTTGAGCGGCTGGTCGATGTGAGCGTCGATGGCGTGGTGACGGACTTCCCCGAGCGGTGCGCGCTCCGGCTCGCGGCGATGGGCACACAGCAGAGGGACAACAAGGAGGTCTAGCGTGGGCAAGGGCTTTCCGGAAGTCGGTGCCGAGGCGTTCGCTGCGGGTCACCCGCTCCGTCGCTGTCGGGGGTTCATCTTCGATGTGGACGGGGTACTCTGCCGAGGAGATGAGGCGATCCCCGGTTCGCCGGAGGCCATCGACCGGCTGAGGCGCGGTGGCAAGAAGGTCGCGTTCATCTCCAACAACTCGACGAAGTCCCAAGAGGAGTACGTGGCCAAGTTCATCAAGCTCGGCATTCCTGTCACCGCGGACGATCTGGTGCTGTCCACCTACGCAACAGCCCGTCACGTGAGCAAGGAGAAGCCGGGGGCGCGCGTGTACATGATCGGCGCGCCGGGCCTGCGAAAGGAACTGCAGCTGGCTGGGCTGCAGCTCGTCGACGACCCGCTGGAGGCCGAGTACGTGGTGACCGGGTCTCCTTTCGACGGAACGGGGAGGATCCGCGAGGACAACGTTGAACGGATCACCGGTGCCCTGCGTGCACTCTACCACCGAAACGCCCGGTTCATCGCCACCAACCCCGACCGTGTCTTCCCTGCTGAAGAGGGCGTGATCCCAGGCACAGGCGCCATGATCGGCTGCCTTTCCTACATGATCGATCGGTCACCGGATGCCGTGATCGGGAAACCCTCCGAGCACATCGTGCGGATCGCACTCGACAGACTCGAACTCCAGCCGGAGGACTGCGTCATTGTGGGGGACATGGACACGGACATGCTGGCGGGAGAGAAACTGGGCATGACGAGGGTGTTCGTCCGCAGCGGCGCGATGACAGAGGAGAAGCTCCAGTCGCTCGGCATCACGCCGGACTTCGCCTTCGACGCGGTGATCGACATGCTCACCGCAGAGGGAGACTGACATGGCCCTGAGCGAGTACACGGGCGCACTCGAGCAAGCAGTGACACGGCTGCGCGCAGGCGGGCTGGGCCGTGTAACTGTCGTCCATCACAACGATGCCGACGGGCTTTCATCGGCGGCCGTTCTGTCAGCTGCCCTCGCCCGCGCCGGGTACACCGTGGTCCGTGTCCCGCTTGAGCGCGTGCACCGCCCGATCAACGCTCGGCTGCATGACGATCTCGCCGGAACTCCCGTCATCTACGCGGATCTGGGGGGGCGATCCGGGCCGATGATCGCCGAGGTCAACCGGGGCCGTTCGCTGACCTTGATCGTCGACCATCACATGGCGGAAGACGTGGACGACCCGATGACGATGAACCTATCCTCAGAACTGTACGGGGTCTCAGGAGAGCGTGACATATCTGCGGCCACCGCGGCCTGGTTCTTCGCCCTGGCGCTTGACCACGAAAACCGAGATCTGGCTTACCTAGGGGTGATCGGAGCGATCGGCGACTCGCACGAGCGCGGGGGCGCACTCATCGGCGAGAACCGCATGGCCATGGAGGAAGCAGCACGACGCAGCCACATCCGCGTGCTGGAGACTGAAGGCCGCGAAGAGTATGTCCTGACCAGGTTCTCTCCGGAGTCCCCTCTCAAGCCGCTGGCCAAGGCGCTGACCACACTGGGCGCCGCGGGATATGCGATGGGTGG
>PWTC01000091.1 GCA_003563005.1 Candidatus Acetothermia bacterium | reverse complement strand
GTGAGCTTGTAGCCCCCTTGCGCATTCAACCTCGTCAGGAGCGTGTCCTCCTTCATGCGCAGTTCATTGGCCACGACCGAGCTCGCCACGCCGATGTGCAGTGTCCCTCCCTCCACGTAGAGGGCCCGAGCGAGTTGTGCAAGCTGAGGGCCCAAGATCTCCGACCACGCGAACAGGGGCTCCTGTATGGCAAGCGCCTCGGCCAGGCCCCACCTCCGGGCGAGGGTTCTTAACCAATACAACCCTTCTTGTCTATCAAGCACGAAGGTCCTTGTTGTAGGGGTCACCTGACCTCTGTGGAAAACCTAGGCGAGCGTGCGCCTGTCTGCCGATCGCTGTGTGGAAGTTCCTGTGGATAACCTGTGGAAACTCTTGTCGGCTTGGGGAATACCGTTGGGGAAAGGCTTCCGGTCGCACTGTCCCCAAGCTCGCTCCCCATGAGGCGGGGGGTATTCCACAACCGAGCCGGGGATTATCCACAGGGCTCTCCCCATCGGCCTGTGGATAACTCATGTGTTGTAGCGTGCCAGCAGTTCATCCCTCACGGACTCGATCTCCCCGCGCAAAAGTGGGAGCTGGCGCACAAGCTCCTGCACCTTCTGGTACGAGTGCATGGCGGTGGTGTGATCCCTGCCTCCGAAGGCCCTCCCAAGGGCGGGGAACGAGCTCTGCGTGAGCTCACGTGCAAGGTAGATGGCGATCTGGCGCGCCTGCGTAACCTCCCGCTTGCGTGAGGGTCCTTCGAGGTCCGCCTGAGAGACATTGTAGCGGGCGGCGATTTGCTGCTTGACGATCTCGATGGTGAGGTTCTTGGACTGGTCCTCTTGGGGCAGGATCTCCTGGAGCACGCGCTGGTTCAGCGGACCCTCGTTGAGCTCTACGTAGGCGATCACCCGGATGAGAGCGCCCTCGAGTTCGCGCACGTTGGTGGTGATGCGGGAGGCGATCAGTTCCAGAACGTTATCGTCGACGTCCACACCACGGCGGCGCGCTTTCTCCCTGAGGATCGCGATGCGGGTCTCCAGGTCGGGCATCTGGATATCCGCCACGAGACCCCAGCGGAAGCGCGACACAAGTCGATCTTGTAGGCCCTGTAGCTCATCAGGGGGACGGTCGGAGGACAGGACAATCTGTTTGCTGTTTCCGTAGAGCTCGTTGAATGTGTGGAACAGCTCCTCCTGTGTCCCTTCTTTGTTCTTCAGGAAGTGCACATCGTCGATGAGCAAGAGGTCGATGTTGCGGAACTTGCTGCGGAAACGCTCCTGGGTGTTCGAGCCGATGGCGTGGATGAGCTCGATGGCGAAGCGCTCCGAGGTCGTGTAGACCATGGTGAGGCCACTGGAGGCGCTGACCACGTGATTCCCGATGGCATGGAGAAGGTGGGTCTTGCCGAGCCCGACCTTGCCGTAGATGAACAGGGGGTTGTACGCGCGCGCGGGCGCTTCGGCGACTGCTTGGGCGGCCGCGTAGGCGAGGAACACGTTCTTGCCGCGCACGAAAGTGTCGAACGTGTAGTCCGGGTTTAGGGGTAGCGTGCCCAGGTGGCGGCTGCGCTGGCCTTCCTCCACCGGTTCGGTCGGCTGAGGGGAGACGCGCTGCCCTACGGTGATGCGGAGCGTCAGCGGTCGGCCTGCCACAGCGTGGAGCACGCGCTCCAGGAGGGCGCGGTACTTCCGCTCGATGCCTCCTTTGGCGAACACAGAGGGCACATCGAGCACGAACACGTCGTCCTCAAGCGCCTTGGGTCTTGCGTCCGAGAACCAGGCGGCGAAGCTGGTGGGCGTCCCCTCTTCCGCCAGCGCCACGCGTGCTTGCTCCCATATCTGCTCGCTTGTGTGATCCATGGGGATCTACAGGAAGCCTACGCCCTGGCCGGCCGCCGCGTCAACAAGGCTGGTGGCGAGGCCCAGAGTCGAACTGGGGACACCGCGGTTTTCAGCCGCGTGCTCTACCACCTGAGCTACCTCGCCGCCTGCTACCCAAACGCGCAAGCCGATACGCGCGGGTCGCTTGCGACGCACGGTCGGCTTGCTGGCGGGGACGACGGGATTTGAACCCGCGATCTCCGGAGTGACAATCCGGTGTCCTAGTCCAGCCTAGACCACGTCCCCGTTCCGAGCCTTCAGTGGGCGAGAGAGGGATTGAACCTCTGGCCTTCCGGATGTAAGCCGGATGCTCTTCCACTGAGCTACTCGCCCGGAGTGTAGCCGCCCACCTGGGCGTCTTGCAAGTGTCCCCGGGGGGATTCGAACCCCCGTCTCCGGAGTGAAAGTCCGGTATCCTGGGCCTGCCTAGACGACGGGGACGCTCTGGGTCGTGCAGGATTCGAACCTGCGACACCCGGCTTAAAAGGCCGGTGCTCTGCCACCTGAGCTAACGACCCATGTTGGTGGGTGGTGGAGGATTCGAACCCCCGACCCGCGGATTAAGAGTCCGCTGCTCTGCCAGCTGAGCTAACCACCCGCAACACCCGCTTCATGTTACGAACCGAACGGGAAGCCTGTCAAGGACGTTCGAACGATTACAATGAGCCTCGGCCGTACCGGTATGCCGTGCGGAGCGGGAGGTGAGCATGTCGGAAAGCGGGCTCTGGGAGGGTCGCGCCCCTCTGGCCGAGCGGATGCGCCCGCAGTCGCTGGCGGAAGTGGTGGGGCAGGAGCAGCTGCTTGGAGACCGTGGGCCGTTGAGAGCGTTGATCGCTCAGGGCACGTTCGCTGCGCTGCTCTTCTGGGGTCCGCCGGGCTCGGGCAAGACGACCGTGGGGAGGATCATCGCCGCGACGGTGGGTGCGCGCTTCGTGCAGCTATCGGCGGCGCTCACCGGGGTGCCCGAAGTTCGGAAGGCGCTCGAACGCTCTCGGGAGCTTTGGACCCGAGTTGGGCAGCAGGAACTCCTGTTCCTCGACGAGATCCACCGCTTCAACCGCGCCCAGCAGGATGTGCTGCTCCCGTTCCTCGAAGAGGGCTCGGTGCGGTTCATCGGTGCGACCACGGAAAACCCGTCGTTCGTGCTGCGGCCGGCGCTGCTCTCGCGGGCGCAGCTGTTCGTGTTCGAGCCGCTGACCGAACAGGCCCTGAGACAGGTGCTGGCACGGGCGCTGGAAAGCTCGCAGGGCTACGGGGGTCGGGTGCGGCTGGACGAAGGGGGGTGCGAGCTCCTCGTCCGCCGCTCGGATGGGGATGCGCGTCGACTGCTGGCCGCCCTGGAGACCTGCGTTGCCGCGCACGGCGAGCGGAGCCTCGACCGACGGGCGGTGTCCGAGACCCTCGGCCGGAAGGCACTGGCCTACGACCGCGCCGGCGAGGAGCACTACAATCTGATCTCGGCGCTTCACAAGGCGATCCGCAACTCGGACGTGGACGGGACGGTCTACTGGCTGGCACGAATGCTCGCCTCGGGAGAGGACCCTCGGTTCGTCGGCCGGAGGCTGGTGCGCATGGCTTCGGAGGACATCGGCCTTGCCGACCCTCAGGCACTGCCGCTCGCGATGGCCGCGCTCACCGCGGTCGAACACGTAGGACTTCCAGAGTGCGATCTGGCGCTCACGCAGGCCGCGGTGTACCTGGCACTGGCGCCGAAGTCCAACGCGCTCTACACAGGCTACGCGGCTGCACAGCAGGACGTGCAGCGAGCGCCGGCCGAGCCCGTGCCGCTGCACCTGCGCAATCCGGTGACGAAGACCATGCGGGAAGTGGGCTACGGCGCGGGGTACCGGTACGCACACGACGAGCGGGACAAGGTGGCCCCTATGGAGTCATTGCCTTCAGGCCTTGCGGGGCGTGTGTACTTCCGTCCGGGCGCTCTCGGATGGGAGGCGAAGATCCGGCAGAAGCTCGAAGCCCTCCGGCGACGGATACGAGGGCAGTCGACCGCCGATGACCGCAAGGATTGAGCTCAGAACGACATAGCCAAGCGGAGAAGCCCGCGCACCAGGAGATCGCGGACGAAGTACACCAAGATCAGCAAGATCAGGGGGGAGAGATCGACCGCCCCCAGCAGTCCCAGACGAGCCAGCAGTCGGCGGATCGGCCTGAGGACGGGTTCGGTGGCCGCTTCCAGGCAGCGGGCAAGGGGATGTCCTGCCTCCAAGGGTATCCACGAGACGACGGCCCGCCCGAGCACCACCAGGCTGTAGGCCCAAGCAGTGGCTTCCACGAGGCGCGCGACGGCGATGATGAAGGCCTGCATGGCACAGGCTATACTCGTTGGGATGCGCGTGTTGGTCAAGCTGTTTGGGGAGTTCCGCGAGGCAGCAGGCTCGGATCGGGTGGAGCTGGACGTGCCCGCCGAGGCGACGGTGGGAGATGTGCTCACAGAGCTTGCCCGCCGGCATCCGAAGGTGGGCGCGAGCCTATACGACGACGAAGGCGAGGTGCGGGCTTATCTGCATGTATTTCTCAACGGGGAGAACGTGGAGGGGGCTTGCGGGTTGCGCACGCCGGTCGACGACGGGGATGCGGTGACGTTCTTCCCTCCGGTGGGTGGCGGCTGAGACCCAGCGATCAGGCTGGCAGTGGCGCCAGTGCCATCCTGGACGGAGCTCGTGTGGGCGTGTACAGTGCAGAGGCTGTCGGCACCCGACTCGAAAGTCGGGGGGCAGGGCCAGGCAAGGAGGCAGTATGGCTGAGGTCAGGTTGCTGGATATCACGAAGAAGTTCGGCAATTTCACCGCGGTGGACGACGTGAGCCTCGAGGCCAGCGACGGCGAGTTCGTGGTGTTGGTAGGACCGTCGGGCTGCGGGAAGACGACCACCCTGCGCATGGTAGCAGGGCTCGAGGACATCACCCAGGGCCAGATCTACATCGGGGATCGTCTCGTCAACGACGTGCCGCCCAAGGACCGGGACATCGCGATGGTCTTCCAGAACTACGCCCTCTACCCCCACATGGACGTGTACAACAACATGGCCTTCGGCCTCAAGCTGCGGAAGGTGCCCAAGAAAGAGATCGACCAGCGCGTGCGCAACGCCGCTGATCTCTTGGGGATTGGGGATAAGCTCCGATCCAAGCCGCGTGAGCTGTCGGGAGGACAGCGTCAGCGGGTGGCCCTGGGAAGGGCGATCGTCCGTGACCCGAAGGTGTTCCTGTTCGACGAGCCGCTGTCGAACCTCGATGCCAAGCTGCGGGTGCGCATGCGCGCTGAGCTGTCGGAACTCCATGAACGGCTGAAGACAACTACTGTCTACGTGACGCACGATCAGACGGAGGCCATGACGCTGGGGCATCGGGTGGCGGTGATGAAGGACGGGCTCGTCCAGCAATATGACGATCCCCAGACGATCTACGACCACCCCGCGAACATGTTCGTGGCGGGGTTCATCGGATCTCCGGCGATGAACTTCCTGGACGCGCAGGTCGTGGGCGAGGACGGCAAGTTCTACGTCCAGGGCAAGGGTTTCAAGCTGCTGATCCCCAACGAGAAGGCGACGGATGCGGTGAAAGACTACGCCGGCAAGGAAGTCGTCTTCGGCATCCGGCCTGAGGACATCCGCGCCCCGGAGATGATGCGCGAGCCTCGAGAGGAGATGCAGTTCCCAGGGCGCGTGCGGGTGCGCGAGCCGCTCGGTGATGAGCAGATTGTGTACGCGGACATCTCGGGCGATGACATTGTGGCCAAGCTTGACCCGCACCTTCCCATATCGCACGGCCAGGACATCACGCTCGAGGCGGTCACGGAGCGCATGCACCTCTTCGATAAGGAGTCCGAGGAAGCCATCGTCTAGCGGGGGATCGGAAGCGTGAGCAAAGCGCAGTCCCAGATCCGACACGCTCGACCATCGGGTTGTCTACCCGCCTGAGCTGAGAGGCTTCGGGACTGCTTGTACGTGTCTTCTGCTGCGGTGGCCGAGTTGTCGGCGACGAAATCCCCTGCAGGGGAGCAATGCAGCTGGCTGACCGCCTCATCGGGGCCATGTCGGGCTTCTGAGCTCTGCTCAGGAGCTGGACCGAAGTCGTTCTTGAGGGTTACCTGGAGATGACGCAAGCGTGTCCAGGGTCTATGCCTTCTGCTCGGTGAAGCCCGAAGCTATCACCTCCTCAAGGCTCAGATTAGCTCCAGAAGGCCTCCGGTACCCCTCTCATGAGGCGTCGATCCCGCCTTCGGCAGCTGTTTCAACAAGGCAGCACGCCAAGTTGACGCGGCGCAGCGGCGTGTGCTATAATGTAACGGTGTTACGTGATGGCTAACACACCGCACCTGCAGGGGAGTGCCCGTCCCGGGGTTCAATCGGTTCAGAGGGCCCTTCAACTTCTTAGATGGGTCTGCGCTTCCGCCGGTCGCGAGGGCATTAGCCTAGCTGATCTGACTCGACGTGCTAGCCTCAGCAAACCAAGCGTCTACAGGCTGTTGAACAGCCTAGAGGAGTTCGGCCTTGTGACGCGTGATGCTGTGAGCAATCTCTATCGTCCTGGACCGGGGTTGTTCGAGCTGGCACATCAGGGGCTAGAGCAGATCGAGCTTCGCTATCTTGCTGCTCCCGAACTGGATGCGCTGTGCCACCAGACGAATGAGACGGTTCACCTTGCCGTGCTTGACAAGGGAGAAGTGGTCTACCTTGAGAAGCGCGAGAGCAATCACACGATTCGGATGTACTCAGCAGTAGGACGACGTGCGCCGGTGCACTGCACGGGGCTGGGGAAAGCCATGCTTGCCTTTCTTCCCCAGAGCGAACAGGAAGTGATCCTCTGCTCCAGGGAGTTGAGGCGGTATACACCGCGCACACTGACTGACAGGGAGGCGCTGACCCGCGAACTGGCAAGCATAAGGGAGCGAGGCTATGCCATGGACTTGGAGGAGCATGAGGAGGACATCTGTTGCGTCGCAGCGCCTGTCCTAGACCATTGCGGTCGAGTTGTGGCCGCGATGAGCGTGACCATGCCTGCGTTCAGGACCACTAATGAGCGCCTGGCCGAGCTGGGAGTACATGTGCGTGCGGCAGGCATGAGTGTATCCGAGAAGCTAGGCCAGTCATCCTCCAAATGCTCTAGAAAGGATTCTTAGAATGAGGTCTCCTGAGGAGAGGATTGCTGAACTGGGGCTGAGAATCCCCGATGCACCAGAGCCGGTTGCTCAGTATCTGCCCGCGAGACGGATTGGCGAGCTGCTGTTTATCTCGGGTCAGGGGCCTGTGCGTGGTGGGGTGCCGGCTTTTGTCGGGCGCGTGGGGAAGGAGCTTACGATCCAAGAAGGGTACGAAGCGGCATTCATCTGTGCCATGAACAGCCTTGCGGTTGCCAAGCAGTACTTGGGCCGGCTGTGCGCTGTTAAGGAAGTTGTACATCTTCGTGGCTTTGTCAACAGTGCGGATGACTTCTTTGATCAACCTAAGGTCATAGATGGAGCATCCGATTTGTTTGTGAAGGTGTTCGGCGATGCAGGGCGCCATGCACGTGCAGCGCTGGGCACCTCCTCTCTGCCAGGGAACATACCGGTGGAGATCGAGCTGGTGATCCGCGTGTCAGCTGGACGGTGCGAATGCTGACGCCGTCGGCACGAAGCATGAGATGGAGCTGAAGGAGGTGGTGCATCCCACGAAGTGCGTTGCAACGCAGGTTCGGAAGATCGCTGGGCCGAGATCTAGGAGTGTCTTGAAGGTGTTCGGCGCGAAGTCGCCG
>PWTC01000100.1 GCA_003563005.1 Candidatus Acetothermia bacterium | reverse complement strand
AGAGTATGTCCTGACCAGGTTCTCTCCGGAGTCCCCTCTCAAGCCGCTGGCCAAGGCGCTGACCACACTGGGCGCCGCGGGATATGCGATGGGTGGACCCGAGATCGGTGTGCGCACGTGCCTTGCCGGACCCTCCCAGGAACAGGCGCACAAGCTCTCCGAGCTGGAGGACATCAAGAAACAGAGGTTCGAAACGGCCCTGAAGTTCATCAGGGACGAAGGACTCATTGCAAGCCAACATACCCAGTGGTTCTGCGTAGAGGACAGGTTCGCACCGATGGGGGTCAAGATGATCGGTGAGTTCTGCATGGAGATTCGTAACAGCAGCTTCGTCGATCCCGCTAGGTACATCGCAGGCTTCCAGGACATGCCCACCGAGATCCCTGGCCTGGGGGAGTTCTCATGGGATCTGGTCAAGATGTCCATGCGTGTCCCCGCGCCACTCGAGGAGAAGATCATCGCCGGGGACATGCCAGGCCTATCCTGGCTGCTCCCGGAGGCCGCCGGAAAGGTGAACGGGTCCATCGACGCTTGCCACGACTACGCCGCCGCCGCCCTGGTCGAGCGGGGGAGAGAGGCGGACATCGTGAAGGCCCTGGATGAGCTCGTGTCCAACCGGATCGCGCATGGGGGATAGAAGCCAGTCCGCAATCCACCACCTGCGAACGACGCTGGCCCGTGGGCTCGTGGTAGCCGCGCTCCTATGGGTCGCAGGCATGGCTGCATTTCCTGAACAGCTACAGATCGTCGCGCATCGCGGTGCGAGTTCGGTTGCTCCCGAGAACACATTGGCCGCAGCCGCGGCCGCGCTGAAGTTGGGCGCGGACATGTGGGAGTTCGACGTACGTCAGACCCGTGATGGAGTACTGGTGCTCTTGCACGACCACACACTGACGCGGACGACGGACGCGCGCACGGTGTACCCCCGTCGTTCCCCGTGGCGGGTGGCCGATTTCACCCTTGAGGAGATCGCTCTGCTGGACGCCGGCTCCTGGTTCGTGCGAAGTGATCCGTTCGGTGTGCTGTCGTCCGGGGAGTTGTCTGCCGCGCAGGCCGAGAGCTACATCGGGGAGCCGGTGCCCACCCTGCGAGAGGCACTTCTATGGTCACGAGAGCATGGGCTCAAGGCGAACATCGAGCTGAAAGCAGGACTGACCCTCCTCGGCCTCAGCGCCGCTCAGCGCTCAATGGCCGAGGCCACCGTAGCTCTCATACGGGAACTGGGCATGGAGTCCAGTGTGTTGGTGACGTCTTTCCAGACCCGTGTCATCGCCTACGTGAAGCAGATCGCTCCCGAGATCCCGGCTGGTCCGATCCTCCTGAGCCTGCCGCGCGACCCGCTGGCCTCGCTCGAGCAGATGGGTGCGGATGCCGTGGCGCTCCGCTGGACCGCCTTTCGTGTCGACGCTTGCCGTGCGCTGACCGAAGCGGGCATCCAGGTGTTCCTGTGGACCGTGAATGCCCCAGACGATATGGCGCGATTCCTCGACGAACCAGGAGTAACAGGCCTGATCACCGACTGGCCGCAGCAGCTCCGCAAGCTGCGGGATGGAGTGGAGTGAGCCCGTGCACACTTTCCGCCACCCTGATCCGTCCTGCAGCTGCTCTTCGAGTCGTGCCTGCAGATGTACCGCCTCAGCGGCACCCGACCGGAGCCCAGCGAACGTGTGCGGTTACATCATCGATCTCGACGGAACCATCTACCTGGGGGACCGCGTCGTGCGCGGTGCGACGGGGGCGTTGGCCGAGCTGAGAGCCCGCGGGCGCAAGGTGGTGTTCCTGTCAAACAAGCCGCTTGAGTCCCGGTCGACCTACGCCGAGAAGCTCTCTCGGATGGGCATACCCGCGTCGGAGTCAGACGTGCTCAGCTCTTCGTTCGTGCTCGCTCGGCACATGGCCAAGGTAGCCCCGAGAGCCTGGGTATTCGCAGTGGGCGAGCCTCCTCTTCTGGAAGAACTGGAGCGGGCAGGCCTCCGGATCACCGAGGATCCCTCGCGGATCGAACACGTGATCGCTGCCTTTGATCGCACATTCGACTACCGGAAGCTGAACCTCGCCTTCCAAGCGCTGCGCAGGGGAGCGGGCTTCTGGGCCACGAATCCCGACCGAACGTGCCCTGTGGACGGAGGGGAAATACCGGACGCAGCAGGGGTGATCGCAGCGCTTGAGGCTACCACAGGACGATCAGTGGAACGGGTCGCGGGCAAGCCTTCCTCACTGATGGCCGAGACAGCCCTCTCGGTTCTCGGCCTAACCTCCGGTTCCTGCGCCATGGTCGGTGACCGCTTGGAGACCGACATTCGGATGGCGAACCAAGCATGCCTGATCTCCATACTCGTTCTGTCGGGCGTCACCCGCCGCGAGGATCTCCCCACCGCATCCGATCGCCCCGACCATGTGCTCGAAAGCATCGCAGAGCTACCCAAACTGGACTCGACGCTTCAGTCAGGCCTCAAGGATGTCCATGGCGGATGACCGAAGGTTCGTGGCCGCACTCGATGTGGGAACGACCGGGGTCCGATGCCTGCTGTTCGATGCCCACGGCACCCGCGTGGCGGGCGCCTACCGCGAGCTGGTCGTGCACAACCCGGAGCCCGGTCGGGTGGAGCAAGACCCGCGGGAGCTGGTCCAGCGTTCGATCGACGTGATCCACGAGGCACTCCGAGCCAGCACGGTGCGTCCCCGCCAGCTCGTCGCACTGGGCCTCACCAACCAGCGCGAGACGGTCCTCGCATGGGACAAGGCGTCCCTGGAGCCGTTGTATCCGGCCATCGGATGGCAGGATCGTCGTTCGGCAGAGCGATGCGAGCAGCTCCGGACTCAGGGACACGCAGAAGGGATACGTGGGCGCACTGGACTCCCTTGTGATCCGTACTTCTCCGCACCGAAACTGCAGTGGCTCCTCGAGCATGTGGAGGGGCTTTCCGGCGCTGTCCGGGCGGGCAATGCCGTGCTGGGTACCGTGGACAGCTGGCTGCTGGACAGCCTGTGCGGCGTACACCTGACCGATGTGACGAACGCCTCAAGAACCCAACTGCTCGATCTCCGCGAGCTCCGTTGGGCACCAGATCTCGGTAACCTGTTCGGTGTACCGCTCGATGCACTTCCCGAGATACGTCCGAGCCTGTCGTCCTTCGGCACGACGAAGCGCCCGGTTCTCGGGATCGAGGTGCCGGTGGCCGCCGTGTTGGGGGACCAACAGGCCTCGCTGCTCGGCCACGGATGTCTCGAACCTGGACCGGCCAAGTCCACCTGGGGAACAGGGGCGTTCCTGCTCACGAACACAGGCACAGATCCTGTGATAAGTGCAAACGGTCTGGTGTCGACCGTCGCCTACAGCGGATCAGACCTTGCTCCTCGCTATGCTCTGGAAGGCTCCATTTTCTCCGCCGGCGCCTGTCTGCAGTGGCTCCGCGACGGGCTGGGACTCCTCGAGCGCATTTCCGAGTCCGAGGAGCTGGCCTTCTCCATTCCCTCCACCGAAGGGGTCTACTTCGTGCCCGCTCTGGTGGGGCTAGGCGCGCCCTACTGGGATCCTTCCGCACGCGGAACCATACTCGGGATGACCCACAAGACAGGCCGTGCCCATTTGGTGCGAGCCGCCTTGGAGGCCATTGCCTTCCGGACCCACGATGTGCTCTCGGCCTTGGAGCACGATACTGGACACACACCGGCAGAGCTCAGGGTAGACGGCGGAGCGGCGGTCAACCGGTTCCTGTGCCAGTTCCAGAGCGACATCTCGGGCGTTCCCGTGGTGCGTGCCAGGGAGACGGAGACGACCGCCTTGGGGGCAGCGCTCGCCGCAGGATGGGCCAAGGGGTTCTGGTCCGCCGAAGAGGTCGCCCAGCTGGCGGGAGCAGGCAGCGAGCGCTTTGCGCCTTGCATGCCCTCCGGCCACGCGGCGCACCGCCTGGAGAAGTGGACTCAGGCCGTGGAGCGCGCGCGCGGCTGGGAGGCAGGTCCATCATGAGGGCGGCTGTCATCGGAGCAGGCGTGGTCGGCACCCTGATTGCGCGGGAGCTCTGCCGCTACCCGTGCGACGTTCTACTGCTGGACCGCGCACCCGACGTCGGCTGGGGGATCACCAAAGCCAACTCAGCCATCGTCCACGCGGGCTTCCATGACGCTCCTGGCACAACCCGTGCGCGGTTCTGTGTCCCGGGCAACGCGCTGTTCGACGAAGTGTGCGGGGAGCTCGACGTGCCGTTGGTCCGTGTGGGCGCCTGGGTGTTGGCCCTCGACGAATCGGAACTGGAAGTGCTGGAGGAACTGCTCGCCCGCGGCCGCGCCAACGGCGTGCCGGGCTTAGCCCTCTGCTCCCCTCGCGAGGTCCTCGCGGACGAACCGGCGGTGAACCCTGCTGTCGCCGGGGGCCTGTGGGCCCCCTCCGCCGGGATCACCGAGCCCTGGGCCCTAGCACTCGCCGCGGCCGAGAACGCGATCGCGAACGGCGCCGATCTTCGGCTCGGTCACGCGGTGACCCATGTGCGCGTTCGGAACGGCCGCGTGTACGCTGTGCAAGCCGCTGACCGGTCGTGGGAGGCTGACCTGGTGATCAACGCTGCCGGGCTTTGGTCAGACCGGGTGGCCGCGATGGCCGGGCTCGAGCCGCCTCCCCTAACCCCACGGCGCGGCCAGTACGTGCTGCTGGACAAGGCCGCCCGCGGACTCGCCCGCGCGATCCTCTTCCCCGCGCCGAACCCGCTTTCTAAGGGAATTCTCGTTCTGCCCACGGTCGACGGGGGCATCCTCCTCGGTCCCACCGCGGAAGATCTGGCGCCGGATGCCCGTGAGGACACGGACACCACCGCCGAGGGGCTGCAGGCCGTGGTCCAGGGAGCCCAGCGGATGGTGCCGGGGCTGGACGTGTCCCTGTCGGTGAAGGTGTTCGCAGGGCTCCGACCCGAGTCCCCGTCCGAGGACTTCGAGGTGGGGGCCACCGAGGTCGAGGGTTTCTACCAAGCGGCGGCCATGCGCTCTCCCGGACTGACCGCCGCGCCCGCGCTGGCCCGGTGGCTCGTTCGGGAGCAGATCGCCCCCACGTACGCCCTCCGGCCTCGCCCTGAGTTTCGTGCCGCGCGCCCGGCCATCCCCCATCCAGGGATCCTGGACGATCAGGCTTGGAACGCGTGGATCGAGCGCGATCCTCCGTTCGGAAAGGTCATCTGTCACTGCAACCAGATCACCGAAGGGGAAGTTGTTGAGGCCATCCGGCGCGGCGCGCGCACCCTCGACGGAGTCAAGTTCCGTACCCGAGCAGGCTTCGGCCGCTGCCAGGGCGGCTCATGCACTGACGAGATCTTGCTCATCCTGGCCCGCGAGCTCGGGATAGAACCGAGCGCTGTCGACCTGGGGCTGCCCGGATCGACGATCGTCCGTGGAGAGGTGCGTCCGTGAACGTCGATGTGCTGGTCATCGGGGGCGGAGCGGCAGGCATGGCCGCCGCCACCGCCGCGGCTCAGGCCGGCGCCCGCACACAGCTCCTCGAGCGAAGCCTGCGCCTGGGAGGTGTGCTCGACCAGTGCATCCATCCGGGCTTCGGACTCCACAGGTACAACGCCGAACTCACAGGTCCGGAGTTCGCCCACCGGCAGCGTGAGGAGCTGTACGCTTCCGGTGCCCAGGTGTGCTTGGGCACAGAGGTCATCGGGGTCGACGCCCGCGCTCGGCAGGTGCGGTCCGTCTCCCCCCAGGGGGTGCATACCATCGCCCCCAAGGCGCTCGTTTGGGCAGCGGGGGCCAGAGAACGGCCCCTCGGCGCCCTGCAGGTGCCCGGCTCCCGCCCCTCAGGCGTGTACGTCGCAGGATTGGCCCAGCGGATGGTGAACATCCACGGTTTGCTCCCCGGGCGACGGGCCGTCGTGTTGGGCTCAGGCGACATCGGGCTGATCATGGCCCGCCGGCTGCACCTTGAGGGAACCGAGGTCGCCGCTGTTCTAGAGCTCAAACCTTTTGCGGGCGGTTTGCTCCGCAACGTGGTGCAGTGCCTGGACGACTTCGGCATTCCGCTCCTCCTTGAGCACACGGTGATCGCCCTCCACGGACGCCGCCGTCTGGAGGGCGTCACCGTGGCCGCAGTGGACGGATCGGGCCGCCCTCGGCCCGAGACGCAGGCGTTCATCGAGGCGGACACGCTGATCCTGTCTGTAGGACTCATTCCGGAGACGGAACTGGTACCCTTCGTCGAGCGCGATCCTGGCAACCGCGGTCCTGCGGTCAACGCGCGCATGCAGACCGACTGCCCGTGGGTGTTCGCCGCCGGAAACTGCACCGTCATCTACGATCTTGTCGACACGGTCGCCGCCTCCGGGGCTGTCGCGGGAGAGCAAGCAGCCCACTTCGCGCTGGGCCGTATGCAAGGCCTCGGGCCGGACATCCGCCTCTCCCGGGGGGAGAACGTGGCCCACATGGTCCCCACGTCACTCAGCCCCGGCGTTCCGACCCGCCTCAGTCTGCGCGTCCCCCAACCGCTGGGTAGGGCACGTGTGCTGCTGGCCGGCCGGGAGATCGCCCGCCGCCCGGGCCTCCGCCCCAGCGAGATGCTAGAGATAACCATTTCCCATGAGCTTATCGCCCAGCTCGACTCATGCCCGGAGGCCAAGCTGGAGGTGATCCCGCTTTGACCAGGCGGCGCATCGTGTGTGTTTCGTGCCCCGTGGGGTGTGAGATCAACGTGGACATCGATCAGGGCTCCATCGTTCACCTGGAGGGGAACCGCTGCCCGCGCGGGGAGGACTACGCCCGCCAGGAGGCGGTGGAGCCCAAGCGGGTGCTGGCCACCAGCGTGCACGTCGCCGGAGGCACGTATCCACTGGTCTCGGTGCGGACTTCCACCCCCGTCCCCTTGGAGCGCATACCGGACATGATGGAGCACATCAAGCGCCTGACCGTCTCCGCCCCGGTGCGGCTGGGCCAAGTGCTGGACCGCGAGCTTCTCGGCACGCAGGCCGACCTCGTCGCCACCCGGGATGTGCCCCAAGGAAGTCCGCACCCTGCATGCACCCCGCCCGCTCCAGCAGGCAGTCGCCCTCACGTCGCCGCCGACTAGCGCCACACACCACGCTCCCCGGCTACCTCACCGACACCGCCAAGTCACAAGCGCACCGCGCACCAGAGCGTGCTGAAGAGCAGTGGCAACGCTTAGACCAACTGCAATCCGCCTGAGCACACACGTGCGTTGCCTGGGGCGATTTCTATCGTATAGTATTCCAGTCCAGAATATGACCCGATCCCGCCGATCCGACCGCTATGCTGTCATCGCGGCACTCGCCGCGTCCCCAGCCCATGGGTACGCGCTTCACGAGCGCCTGAGCCGGGCCTTTGGTTCCGCCTGGAAGATCGCCCAGAGCCAACTCTACGCCGTGCTCGCCCGTCTCGAGGAAGAGGGGCTGATTGAGGCCATTGGAGAAGAGCGAGTTCCCGGCAGGCCTCCGCGCAGAGTGTTCGCCGCTACGGAAGGCGCACGGGAGGAAGCAGTGCGCTGGGCGACCCGCCCCTGCCCCAGGACACGCGATCTCCGCGTCGAGGTCCCGGTCAAGGTATGGGTGCTCCGGCAGTTGTCGGTCGATGGCGTGCACGCATTCCTCGAAGCCCAGCACAGCACCCTTGAAGCGCTGCGTGCGCGCCTGAGGGCCCAAGGATGGGTGCACTGCGCCGACCCGGTGCTTAGGGCGATGATCGCCGACTATCGGGAGAGCCAGACGGCCATGCTGGCCGCCTGGGTGGCGCGATGGGCACAACGAACCCACAAGGAGGAAACCCATGAGGATGGTTAGT
>PWTC01000134.1 GCA_003563005.1 Candidatus Acetothermia bacterium | reverse complement strand
TGTGTTCTTGCCCAGATACTGCATGAGCTGCTCGCGGACGATCTCCTCGACGTAGGCACGCATTTCTGGGTTCCCAAGCTTCGTCTTCGTCTGGCCTTCGACCTCCGGCTGCTGGAGCTTGAGCGAGAGCACAGCCACCAAGCCCTCGCGGATCGCCTCCCCGGGGATGCTGTCCTCCGCCTTCCTGAGGAGCCGCTTGTCGCGCGCGAAGTCGTTGAACACCCGCGTCAGGGCCGCACGAAGCCCGGTGAGATGGCTCCCACCCTCGCGCGTGTTGATGTTGTTGGCAAAGCTGAAGACCTCTTCGTCCATCGCGTCCGTGAACAGAAACGCGACCTCCACTGACTGCGTCCCGCGGTCGTCGCTGAGGAAGATGGGCTCGGGATGCAGTGCGTCCTTGCCCGTGCTGAGGTCCTTCACGAACGCCACGATCCCCCCCTTGGCGCGGAGGGTCCTCTTGACATCGGCGATTCGGTTGTCGATGTGGATCGTCAGCCCGGGGTTCAGGTATACGAGCTCCTGCAGCCGGTGCGTCAGCTTGGAGAAGTTATAACGCAGTTCGCCGAAGATCTCCTTGTCCGGCATGAAGGTGATCGTGGTGCCGGTGTCGTCAGCTTTCCCCACCGCCTCGAGCTCGTTGAGTTTGCGACCCCGGGAGAACTCTTGCCGGTAGACCACCCCGTCGCGCCAGTTCACGTCCACAACGAGGCGCTCGGAGAGGGCGTTGACGACGGAGACGCCGACGCCGTGGAGCCCGCCGGAGACCTTGTAGCTCTGCGTGTTGAACTTGCCGCCTGCGTGCAGGGTGGTCAGCACGAGCTCGACCGTGTTGTGCCCGGTCTCTTCGTGGATGCCCACGGGGATGCCGCGCCCGTTGTCTCGTACGGTCACGCTCATGTCCTCGTGCACGGTGATGTCGATATCGGAGCAGTACCCGGCAAGGGCCTCGTCGACTGCGTTGTCCACCACCTCATAGATGAGCTGCAGCAGGCCGTCCGGGCCCGTGGAGCCGATGTACATCCCGGGACGCTTGCGAACTGCATCGATGTCCTCGAGGATCTGTATCCTAGTAGCGTCGTAGTCGCGGTTTTCTATCCCCCTGGCCAACGGTGACCACCTCTTGCTGAAGTATACGTCACAGCACCCAAAGTCGCAATCGAACTAGACTTCAGGCTGCAATGGGGGGCATCAAGGTGGCTGGGTTCCCAGCCGCTGAGTATGCTGGCGGAGAGCGCAAGGAGGTCACGTGCGGTTATTGGAGTGGCAGAGCCGGGAGCTATTGGAGCAGGCGGGCATTCCTGTCCCGGGCGGACGGGTAGCGGGTTCACCGGAGGAGGCCGAGGCCGTCGTCGCAGAGCTGGGGCGGCCTTGTGTGCTCAAGGCGCAGGTGCCCATAGGGGGGCGCGGCAAGGCGGGCGGCATCCGGCGCGTCGACAGCCCCCAAGAAGCGGAGAAGATCGCAGGCGAGCTGTTTCAGATGAAGATCAGAGGGTTCAAGGTGGCCTCTCTGCTCGTCGTCGCTGCCAGCGAGGTCGGCGCTGAGCACTACCTCGGCATCACCGTGGACCGCCGCCGCGGCGTACCTGTGTTCATCTACTCCCCATCGGGCGGTGTCGACATCGAAGAGGCCGCCCGCAGCTCCCCCGGTTCCGTACACCAGCAGCCTGTGCCGGTGCTGGAGGGCCTGCAGCCGTTCCGATTGCGGAGGCTCTTGGCCTCGGCGCCGACCCCGCTGAAGAAGGACTTGGCGCGGGTCGCGCGGCAACTCTACAGCGTATTCGATCGCTACGAGGCCAACCTAGCTGAGATCAACCCACTCGCGGAAACTTCAGAAGGTCTTCTGGCACTCGATGCGAAGATCGTCATCGATGACGACCACAGGCCGGGTCCCCAGTTCGAGGGCCTTGTCGAGTTCGCTCAGGATCCGCTGGAGGCCGAGGCTGAGGCCGCAGGGTTCAGCTACGTGGGCCTCGACGGGGACGTTGGCGTGATCGGCAACGGTGCGGGGTTGGTCATGGCAACGCTCGATCTGGTGGCGGCCGCCGGCGGAAGCCCGGCCAACTTCCTCGACATCGGCGGAGGAGCGCGTGCCGAGCGCGTGCGCGCGGCGGTGGAGTTGGTGCGCCGTAGCGGCAAGGCGAACGTGCTGTTCGTCAACGTGTTCGGAGGGATCACCCGCTGCGACGAGGTTGCCCGCGGGGTCATCGAAGGCGTCTCGGAGCACGGCAGCTCCCTGCCCGTGGTGGTCCGACTCTCGGGCACCAACGCGGCCGAAGGGGCACGTGCGCTGGACGAGGCGGGGTTGGTGCCGGTGGCTTCGATGGAGGACGGGGCGACCCGCGCCGTGGCCCTGTCAAGGAGGGAAGCATGAAAAGCATCGCGTGGGTGGCCGCGGCAGTCGCCGCGCTCTCACTCTGGGGCGCGGCGGCCCATGACATCATGCCCCTCGCCGATGTCACACCGGGCATGACGGGAACGGGGCTCACCGTGGTCGCCGGGACAGAGCCGACCAGCTTCCAGGTCGAGGTCCTGGGTGTCATCCGTGAGCCAGGCGTCCGTCAGAGCTTCATCGTCATCAGGGCCTCGGGCGAGGCGATCGAGCGCTCAGGAGGTATCGCGCAGGGCATGTCAGGGAGTCCCATCTACTTGGAGGGGAAGCTCGCCGGCGCCCTCTCACGGGCGGCCATGTGGGCCGCCGACCCGGATCGGCCGCTGGGACTGGTGACCCCGATCGAGTCGATGCTCGCCGTGCTCGATGAGCTCGAACCGCCAGTTCCCGAACGTCCTTCCGGTCCTGCCATCCCCGTGGAACTCCAAGCCCGAGGGATCACGGACGTCGCTTTGGTGAACGCTCCCCCCACAGAACCTGTGCGGGATACGCTCTACGCCTGGCCCATCACCCTGCCGGTCATGGCCGGAGGGTTCTCCGAGCGAGCAGTGGCCATCCTCCGCGAAGGCATGGACTGGAGAGAGGTGGACAGCCCGCTGCTCGACCTGGTACCTCCGTTCGCCCGTACATCTCCGGGCCTCACCGAACTGGGGATACCCAGGACCGTCTCCGGGCCCGCATCCTCGGGTCTCGCAGCCGGAACCCTCACCGCAGGAGGCGTGATCGGGGCCAGCCTCGTCACGGGGGACATCAGCATCGGCGCCCTGGGGACGGTGACCCTGGTCGACGAAAGCAGGTTGCTCGCCTTCGGGCATCACTTCCTCTTCTCCGGCCCCACACGCTACTTCCTCACCAACGCATACGTGTTCGACACGGTCTCCGCCCTCAACGCTCCGTTCAAGTTCGGAGCCTTGGGAGGTGTGATCGGCGGCGTCTACGCCGATCGCTGGGCGGCGATCGGGGGGCGCACGGACCGGGTGCCACCGGGCATCGACCTCAGCTACACGATCTCCGACAGATCTGCTTCCGGATCGACGACGACCTCCGCCACACTGGCCGACGAGCCGCGTCTGGGTGCCTTGCTCTACTACATCGGAGGCCTGGAGTCGGTGGACCGGGCTCTGGACCGCGTAGGTGCGGGAACAGCCACCGTGAAGTACACGATCGACGGCGCACACATGCCATCGCCGCTGGTCCGTTCGAACGTTTTCCTGTCCGTCCAGGACATCGCTGCGTTCGTCCCCTGGGAGACGGCGATCGTCATGAACATCCTGGCCTACAACGAGTTCGAGGCTCCCGAGCTCACCGAGGTGCGCCTGACCGCGGAGATAACCCCCGAGCTCAAGGCGGTGGGGATCGTCGACCTGGAGACAGATCAACTGGTCTACTCGGCCGGCGATACAGTCCGCTTCAGTGTTCAGACCAAGGATTGGCGAGGAGAGCTCAAGGAGTGGACCGGGGAGCTGCGGATCCCCGCCTGGCTGGATACCCCCTACCTCGAGCTACGCGCCTACGGAGGGCCCAGGATGCGGGAAGGGGGCGAGCCACCGGCGGTGATCGAGTCCCTTGAGGAGCTCATCGCCTACATCGAGGGCATCCCCACCAACGACACGCTCACGGTCGAGCTGTTCGCCGTCGACCCACTGGGAGAGATGGCTGGAAGAGCCGACCTGTACGGGGGCGACGGTGTGTCGATCCCCATCCCCAACGCCGTGGTGTACGGCCGGGTGGAGGGCGTCCTGCTGTTCGCCCCTCCTTCCGAAGACTGACATGTGGTCTCTGCGGGAGGCAGCGGAGGCGCTCGGAGCTCGGCTGATCAACCCCCGAGAGCCCTGCTCCGCCACGGGAGCAGCTTGCGATTCGCGCAAGGTACGCCCGGGGGATCTGTTCGTCGCCCTGAAGGGTGAACGCACAGACGGGCATCTGTACCTGGAAGAGGCCTTCACGCGGGGAGCGGTGGGGGCACTCGTCTCCACTCCCGACAAGGCCCACCACAACCTCGTGGTCGTCGATGACACGGAGCAGGCCCTGTGGCAGCTGGCAGCCTGGCGGCGAGACCACCTCCCACTCCCCATCGTCGGGGTGACCGGCTCGTTCGGCAAGACAACGACCAAGGAGCTACTCGCAGCCGCCTTGGGGACACGATACCGCACCTACCGCTCTCCGGAGAGCTACAACACCGAACTCGGGGTGGCCGTCGCGCTGCTCTCCATACCCGACGATGCCGAGGCCGCCGTGCTTGAGCTGGGGATGTCCGCCAAAGGGGAGATCCGCCAGCTCGCCGAGCTGGTTCGTCCCTGGGGGGGCGTGATCACAGGCGTCGGAGACGCCCATCTGGCCACGCTCGGCTCCCGGAACGCGGTCGCGGATGCCAAGTGGGAGCTTGCCGAAGCGCTGCCCGAGGAGGGCACCCTCGCCGTCTCCTGGGACTCCCCGGAACTGCGGGAACGGATCGAGCGCTGCCGTTCGCTGGTGCTGCGGTTCGGCCGGCATACGGATGCCGACTTCCGGCCCTTGGATCTAAAGGCGGACGACCCAGCCGGGCTCACGTTCAGAGCGGGCAGCCCCTTCGCCAACGTTCCCGTCTCGCTTCGGATCCTGGGCGAGCACACCGCCGGCCTCGCCTGCGGGGCCTTGGCCATGGCCTGGTCGATGAGCGTGCCCTTCGCGTCCGCCGCACGTGCCATGGGCGAAGTGCGCCCCATCCCGCATCGGCTCGAGATCAAGGAAGCCCCGTTCGGATGGATCCTCGATGACTGCTACAACGCCAACCCTGCCTCCACCCGTGCGGCCCTGCACACGCTCACCGGGCTGCGCCTTGAGGTTCGGCAACGGGCTGCTCTCCTCGGGGACATGCTCGACCTGGGCACACACGAACAGAAGTGCCACGCCGACCTCATCGAGGAGGCCCGCTGGCATGGGATCGACCTCCTCTACGGCTACGGCCCCCGCATGGCCGGGGCGTTCGGCGCCTGGGAGAAGGCGGGCTCTGCAGACTCCGAGAATCTCGATCGGGTGTTGGACCACCTGCGCACGGAAGTGAAGCGCGGCCCCACAGCGCTGCTTGTCAAGGGATCCCGAGGAATGGCTCTCGAGCGCGCCGTGGAGGCACTGATCGAAGCCGATTAGCGGGCGGGGCGTCCGGCGGTCGCCAGAGCCGCGGGACGCCCCGTGCGCCTTCTACGTCTCCCACTGCTTCGGTCGGGTGGTCTCCGCGCCGACCGGAGGCCCCAGGATCTCGCCCAGGAGGATTGCCGCCAGGGGCTTCTCCGACACAAGCCTACGGATCAGGGTCGCCAGGTCATCCGCCGGCGTCATCCCTGCTCCCTGCGGCGATCGCGCCGCGGCTCGTCGGGCTCCGACGTCGGCTTGTCCTTGACGATCCCCTCACGCATCTGCGTGTCGGCCTGGATGTTCCGCATGCGGTAGTAGTCCATGATTCCGAGCTGTCCCGTGCGGAACGCCTCGGCGATGGCCCGCGGCACTTCGGCCTCGGCCTCCACCACCGCCGCGCGCCGCTCCTGAACGAGCGCGCTCATCTCCTGCTCCTGGGCCACAGCCATCGCCCGCCGCTCCTCGGCCTTGGCCCGGGCGACCTTGAGGTCGGCCTCGGCCTGGTCGGTCTGCAGCTGCGCCCCGATGTTCTTGCCCACGTCGACGTCCGCGATGTCGATCGAGAGGATCTCGAACGCAGTGCCTGCGTCCAACCCCCGCTCGAGGACGCGCTTTGAGATCGAGTCGGGGTTCTCAAGCACTTCCTTGTGGTTGGCCGCCGATCCGATGCCGGACACGATGCCCTCGCCCACCCGGGCGATGATCGTCTCCTCGGTGGCACCGCCCACCAGTCGCTCGATGTTGGCGCGCACGGTGACCTTGGCCACGGCGAAGAGTTGGATCCCATCGGCAGCCACCGCCCCCACCCGCGGCGTCTCGATCACCCGAGGGTTCACGGACATGGCCACCGCGTCCTGCACGTCCCGACCAGCGAGATCGATCGCCGCCGCCCGCTGGAAGTCGAGTCCGATGTTGGCCTTGTCGGCGGAGATCAGCGCACGCACCACCCGGTCCACGTTGCCGCCTGCGAGGTAGTGCGCCTCGAGGTCCGAGGTCGTCAACTCCAAGCCTGCCTTCCAGGCAGCGATCATGGGACCCACGACCTTATGGGGACTCACCTTCCTAAGGCGCATCCCGATGAACGCCCCCGGCCCCACCGGGAGCCCCGCGGCGATCGCCGAGATCCACAGGCCCACGGGCACGAAGTAGAAGAACAGCCACAACACAAGGATGGCCAGACCGGCCACCACGAACACCAACGGGTTCATCCTGTCACCTCCAGTGCACGCTCGGCGCCGTCCGCGCGGCGCACCACCTTGCGGTAGCCCTCGTCCCGGACCACCACGATCGACGTCCCTTTCGGCAAGTAACCCTCCTCACAGACCACGTCGACCCGCTCCCGGTCGATCCGCGCAATACCCGAGGGCCGGAGATCGGTCACCGCAACACCGGGTTTCCCGACCCAGACCTTGCTGGTGTGACGCTCGGGCGTTGTGTCGAAGGCCCTGCCGCGGATGGCCGCAGAGAGGATCACCCCGCCCAGTCGCAGTCGGCTTCTGGGAAGCCGTGTCAGAAGCATCACGGTCCCCACCAGGGCCACAACGAGCGCCACCGACACGGCACCCACCGCCCACATCGCTTCGTCGGGCCGGGTGAACGGTCCCACCATCGCCGTGTAGAACCCCAAGCCAATGAGCAGAAGCCCCCCCAAGCCCGCGATCCCGAAGTCCGACCCTGTGAGCAGCAGCACTTCCGCAAGGATCGCCACGAACCCCAGCAGGAAGAAGACGAGCGACTCCCAACCTGCCATCCCGACGAAGAAGTGGGCCCAGAGGAACAGCCCCAAGGATCCGATGCCGAGGATGCCGGGTAGCCCGAGACCTGGCGTCAAGAGCTCATTGATCAACCCGATCATCCCCACCGCGATCAGCAGGCCCGCCACCAGCGGCATGGTCAAGGTCTCGACGAACGCGTCCGTCCAGCGGCGGGTGAACGTGTGCAGCTCGGCACCGGCCAGGCCTTCCAGCTCCAGAAGCGCCGCCAGGGTAGCCGCCTGCCCTTCGGAGTAACCCCAAGCATCGGCCTCGTCGGCGGTAAGCGTCAGCAGCTTTCCGCGCTCGACGAGGTCGGTGATCTGCACATCGCGGTCGACCATCGCCTCGGCCACCGTCGGATCGCGTCCGCGCGCCTGGGCCGTGCTGCGGAACAGCGCCCGCACGGCCGAAACGACCTTCTCGGGGGCCTCTTCCATTCTGACCCCGTCGAAATAGACAGGCGTGGCCGCTCCCATCACGCCACCCGGCGCGAAGTAGATCCGCTCGCAAGCGAGGGCGAGCAGCGCGCCAGCGGAGAACGCCTCTCGATCGACGTAGGCCACGGTGGGCACGGACGAGTCCAGGATCAGGTCTCGCGTTGCCGATGCCGCGTCGAGGTAGCCCCCCGGCGTGGCCATGACCAACACGACCCGATCCGCCCCGGCCGCAGCGGCTCCCGCGAGCCCCGCGCGCACATAGGAAACCATTCCGCGCCCGATTTCCCCCTCGATCCGCAGGACCCA